>NZ_JBSVWS010000001.1:0-258481 GCF_054071155.1 Pseudomonas sp. SDO5532_S415
CACAGGGGATTTATGTCACTCACAGATCCAGTGTGGGAGCGAGCCTGCTCGCGAAGAGGCCAGTCCAGTCAGCGCAAAGCCAACAGCCCCTGCACCAGCGGCTCAAGCGCCAGATCATTAACCGCTTTGACCTTATCGATCAACGCCACCGGCCAACTCTCAAGCCCCAGACAAGCCCCAAGCATCGCCCCAAGAATCGCCGCGATGGTATCGGTGTCGCCACCCAGGCTCGCCGCCATGCACAGCGCTTCGAAGGCATTCATTTCGCCGATGGCCACTTGCTGGGCCAGGGCAAACGACACCACCACCGATTCTTGCGAAGCTACCGAGGTGCCGATCACGTCGTACAGCAAATCGGCGAGCATCGCCTTGTCGTTGTCGACGCTGATGGTCCGTGCCCAACTGATGCGCGAAGCGATTCGTCCGCCGGCAACCCAGTGGCCATGGCTTTCCGCTTGCTGCGCGATTTGCTGGCCGAGGTTCAACGCCTCGCCCAGGTCCAGACCGTTGATCCCGGCCGAGACCACCGCCGCCACCGCCGCCGCACTGGAAATGCCCAGCGTGGTGTTGTGGGTGACCTGACAGGCCTGCACCACGGCCGCGATGAAATGCTCGGGATCGGCGACATCCGCGGCAATCCCCACCGGGGTGATGCGCATCGCCGCACCATTGGTGGTGCCGTAGCGCCCCGCTTCTTCCGCCGAATGGCCGGCGAGAATCATCTCGATGGCGCGCTTGGTCGAAGGGCCGAGCAGATCCTGCGAACCCTTGGCCTGCATTTCGGCTTCCCATTCGATCAGCCGTTGGGCGAGCAGCGCCGGTTCGATCCGGCCCTTGCCGTCGAGCAACAACTGACCGACCAGGATCGCCTGTTCGGTGTCATCAGTGATCGAGCCTTTAGGCATGTTGGCGGCGATTGGTTGAAGAGGACCAGCGTCTTGCAGGTCGATGATTTCGCCGAAGCGCACCTTGATCTCGGCACGGCTCAGGGATTGGGTCGGCATGCCCAGTGCGTCGCCCAGGGCCAGACCGTAGAACGCACCCAAGGCACGATTGAGCGCTGTCATTTCATCGTTCCAAATTGCAGGTGCATACGGAAATGCACGGGATCGAGCAGGCTTTCGACCTGCTCCATGAAGCGGTTTTGCCGATCGTAGGTGGTGCGCAGGGCCTTGAGGAATACGGTGCCGACCGGACGCCCCAACAGCTCGGCGTCTTCGGCGTTCAACGGTTCGGCGCCGATCCATTGATCGCCGCGCTCACCGATGTAGCCGTAGGCGGCCAGGGTGATGGTCAGGGAGTTATCAATCAAACCGACCCGCGGCAGGCCTTCCAGGCCTCCAGTCGCGGGCATCAATGAGCGTTCGAGGGAAACCAGCGTACCGTCGTTGGAGCGGCGACGACGGTCGAGGGTGATGAATTGGTCGGTGCCGAAACGCGACAGCAGGTCAGGACGGGTCACCGCCTCCAGCCGCAGCACCTCGGTATTGACCAGCGCGCCGCTGTCGGCCAGGGCCTGGGCCCAGCCGCTGCGCTGGTCGAGTGCCACACCGTCGAACGTGACGATGGAACCCACCCCGCTTTGCGTCGCGATGTAGTTGCGCCGTTTCAATTCGGCCAGGGCTTCACGCAATGTACCTCGGCTGACTTTGAATTCTTGAGCCAACTGATGCTCGCCCGGCAGATGAAAGCCGTCTTCCATGAGACCGCTTTCAATGCGCCGGATGAGCTCGTCGACCACCCGTTGTTTCTTGTCGAATCGTACCTGTCTAATCATGTACAAATTGATACCCGAAACGAGTTGGAGCGAGCAAGGGAAATTTGGGGGAAGTGACGGAAGGAATGAAACTAATAGTGAGTGCAACACCGACTAATGTGGGAGCGAGCCTGCTCGCGAAGACGTCGGCACGTCCGACATCAACGTGTCAGACCCACCGCTTTCGCGAGCAGGCTCTCTCCCACAAGGGATATACGGCGGGCACAAAACTTTCGAGCGACACCGGTCAACTGTGGGAGCGAGCCTGCTCGCGAAGACGTCGGCACATCCGACATCAACGTGTCAGACCCACCGCTTTCGCGAGCTGGCTCGCTCCCACAAGGGATGGGGGTCAGCGTTGCTTGAGGCGATCGATGACGACAGCCAGCAACAAAATCGAACCCCGAATCACATACTGGTAAAACGTATCGATGTTCTTCAGGTTCATCGCGTTCTCGATGATCGCCAGAATCAACACCCCGGCAATCACGTGACGGATCATGCCGATCCCGCCACTGAGCGACACCCCGCCCAACACGCAGGCCGAAATTACCGTCAGCTCGAAACCCTGGCCGATCATGGGCTGGCCCGAGGTCATGCGTGACGCCAGGATCACCCCGGCCAGCGCACCGATCAACCCGTGCACGGCGAAGATGATGATCTTGGTCCGGTCAACGTTGACCCCCGCCAGCAGCGCCGCTTCCTGGTTGCCGCCGATGGCCATGGTGTTGCGCCCGTAGGTGGTGTAGTTGAGCAACCAGCCGAAGAACAGGAAACAAACGATGGTGATCAGGATCGGAACCGGCACGCCGAACAACTGGCCATTGCCGAACACGAAGAACGATTCCTGGGACACGCCCACCGCTTTGCCGTTGGCGAAGATGTAAGCCAGGCCGCGCACGATCTGCATGGTCGCCAGGGTGGTGATCAACGCATTGACCCGCAACTTGGCAATCACGATGCCGTTGATCAGACCGACGATCAGCCCCATTACCAGTGCCGCGCTGACACCGAGGAACACGCTGTCGGTGTCACGCATCACCACCGCCGCGACCACGCCGGCGCAGGCAATCACCGAGCCCACCGACAAGTCGAAATGCCCGGACGCCAGGCAATACAACATGGTGCACGCAGCAATCCCCGTGGTGGAAATCGCCAGGCCCAGGCCGCGCATGTTCAACGGCGAGAGGAAGTTGTCGATCAGCAAGGTGCAGAGCACGAAGATCCCGACGGCCGCCAGCAGCATCACCCAGTCATCGAGAAAGCGCCGCAGGTCCAGGGGTTTGCGTGCAGTCGGCAGGGTTTCGTTTTGGGTTGTCATCATAGTCACCTCTCAGTTCGCCACGCCGTCAGCGCGTTGGCGCGGCAAAGCCAGTTGCAGCAAGTTGGATTCATTGGCCTGTTCGCGGCTCAGTTCGCCGCGCATCGAGCCTTCGCACAGCACCAGGATGCGGTCGGAAATGCCCATCACTTCCATCAGGTCGCTGGACACCACGATCACCGCGATACCACTGGCGGCCAGGTTGTGGATGATCTGGTAGATCTCGGCCTTGGCACCGATGTCGATGCCACGGGTCGGCTCGTCGAGCAGCAAGACTTTCATCGGCATCGACAGCCAGCGACCGAGAATCGCCTTCTGCTGATTGCCACCGGACAGGAACTTGATCTGTTGCCCGGCGTGGGGCGTCTTCACTTTCAGCGCCTTGATCTGCTTGTCGGCGTTGTCCTTCTCCCAGATCCCGCGGATCAGGCAACCGAGGCCGGAGTGGGCACCGCGGGCGCTGATGTTGATGTTCTCGGCGACGCTGGCCAGCGGAATAATGCCCTCCTTCTTGCGATCCTCCGGGCAGAGCAGAATGCCGGCGGCGATGGCATCGCGAGGCGAGCGCAGTTTCAGCTCATGGCCACGCAACTCAAGGCGGCCGGCGGTGTTGCGCTCCAGACCGCTGAGCAGGCGAAACAGCTCCGTGCGGCCGGCGCCGACCAGACCGAACAGCCCGAGAATTTCGCCTTTGTGCGCCTCGAAACTCACCGGTTCCCGCAAACCCGGCCCCAGCAGGCCATCGACCTTCAACGCCACCGCGCCTCGCGGACGCGGGCGATAATCGTAAATGTCCTGGATGTCGCGGCCGACCATGCACGTGACCAATTGATCGTGGGTCAGCTCGCTCATGTCTTCGAAGGTGCGCACGTATCGGCCGTCCTTGAACACCGTCACCGCGTCGCAGATACGGAACACTTCTTCCATGCGATGGGAGACGTACAACACCACTTTGCCCTCGTCGCGCAGGCGACCGATGATCGCCATCAAGCGATCGATCTCCCGCGCCGAGAGGCTGCTTGTCGGTTCGTCGAAGGCAATCACATGGGCGCCACGGGACAAGGCCTTGGCAATCTCCACCAGTTGCCGTTGCCCGAGGGACAGTCGTCCGACTTTCTCCTGCGGATCGATCTCGTCCGCCAGGCCTTTGAGGCAGGCCAATGCTTGCTGACGCAAAGTGCGGCGATTGATCAGGCCGAAACTGGCCGGCAGGTGACCGAGGAACAGGTTTTCCGCCACGGTCATTTCCGGGACCAGGTGCAACTCCTGGTGGATCACCGCTACGCCGCTGCCAATGCTGTCGGCCGTGGACTTGAAGTCCATCGTTTGCTCGCCGATCTGCAACGTGCCGCTGCTCGGGATATAGGCCCCCCCGAGGATTTTCAGCAGCGTTGATTTGCCGGCGCCATTCTCGCCCATCAAGGCATGAACCTGCCCCGGATGGGCGACGAAATTGATATTGTCCAAGGCCTTCACGCCGGGAAAAGTCTTGCCGATCCCGTTGAAGCGCAAGCAGCCGCCTGGAGTCTGTTGCTGTACTTGTGTTTGCGCGTGCATAACCACCTCATCACACAGATCAGGCGGCCCCGTTTCCAGAGCCGCCGATGAAATCAACCGGCCCTCAGTTCCACAGGCCGATCTTTTCCAGTTCCTGCTTGAAGTTGTCGCGAGTGATCAGCGTCACGTCGTCCATGGCGGTGTATTTCGCCGGTTCTTTGCCGGTGGTAATCCACTCGTACATCATGCTGGCGGTGTTGTAGCCCTCGATGTGCGGGCTCGGCAGCATCGAGCCGTAGAAGCCGCTGTCGGGTTTCTTCAGTTCGCCAATGGCGTCGGTGCCGTTGATGCCGATGCCGATCACGTTCTTCGCCGCGAAACCGGCGCTCTCGGTGGCGCGCACGCCGCCCAGCACGGTGTTGTCGTTCATGCCGCCGATGATCAGGTTCTTCGCCGCGCCCGGCAGTTTCACCAGCGCCGAGTTGGTGGCATCCATGCTGCCCGGCACGTCGAGGGTTTTCAGGGCCGAGAACAGGATGTGATCCTTTGGCATGCCGGCATCTTCCAGCGCCTTGACCGAACCGTCGGTGCGTTTCTTGCCGGTATCGAGTTCGTTGTAGGTGTTGATGACCGCGTAGGTGTCTTTCCATTCCCAGCCGCGTTTTTTCGCTTCGGCGGCCATGGCACTGCCTTGTTTCTGGCCGACTTCGAAGGCAGCCATGCCCAGGTAAGGAACGTCTTCCATGAACTTGCCGCTGGCATCGACGAAACGGTCATCGACAGCAATCACTTTCAAGCCGTTGAGCTTGGCCTTGGCCATGATGGCCGGGCCCAGGGACACATCCGGCGGGCAGATCACAAACCCTTTGGCGCCATTGGCCGCCAGGCTGTCGATAGCCGACAGGGTTTTCTCACCGTCCGGCACAGCGATCTTGATCAGGGTGAAGCCCTTGTCCTTCCCGGCTTTTTCGGCGAACGCCCATTCGGTCTGGAACCAGGGCTCTTCCGCTTGCTTGACGAGAAAACCGATTTTCACTTCCTCCGCCGCCAGCAGCGTGCTGCTCAGGCTGACCGCGCTGACCGCCAAAGCGGCACAGCACAGGGAACGGATTGCATGACGACGATTCATAAGCTGACTCCTTGTTATTTTTGTGAGCATTCTTCGAAAGCGTTCTTTGAAGCGGTGAAACCGTACTACCAATAGTCATATCGTATGATGATTGGATTTCAAGCGTAGTTGTGCGCTTGGCATCCCGCTCATTCAGTCGTGGTACATCACCGAGCGTCCCCCATCGATGGTGATGCACGAAGCATTGATGAACGGCGCATCATCGCTGGCCAGGAACACCGCGGTCATCGCCACTTCGATCGGCTGGCCGATGCGGCGCGGCGGGTGCAGGTCGAACGCGCGCTGACGCTCGGCATGGGGGTCGGCAAAACCATTCCAGTAGTCGACGTTCAGTTGGGTTTCGATGTAGCCCGGTGCAATGGCGTTGACGCGAATACCCTTGGGCGCATATTCGATGCCCAGTGCACGGGTCAGGCCGAGCAGGCCGTGCTTGGCCACCGGGTACGGGAAGCAGCCGGGAATGATGTGGCTGGAATGGGTGGAAGCAATGTTGATGATGCTGCCGATGCCCTGTTCGATCATCTGCGGCAACACCGCCTTGCAACCGTACCAGGCGCCATCCAGGTCAATGGCGAAGCAACGACGCCAGTCTTCTTCGGTCATTTCCAGCGGATCGCGGAACACGTTGACTCCGGCGCAGTTGACCAGCACGTCGATCCGGCCGTGACGCTCCACCGCCAGTCTGGCCATCGCCTGCAGATCCTGCTGCTGCGATACGTCGGCCTTGATCGCCACGACATCGGCGCCCTTTTCCCGCCAGTGAGCCGCGACTTTTTCGACTTTCTCGGCCTGAATATCGCTGATGACCAGCTTGGCTTGCTGCGAAACAAAGGTCGCGACAATCGCTTCGCCGATACCCTGGGCAGCGCCGGTCAACAGCACGACTTTGTTTTTCAGGCGCTCGCCCTTGGGCGGCTCGGGCACCGGTGGCAAGGAAAGAGGTTCAGCCATGGATCAAGACTCCTGTTCGAAAGCACGACGAAAACCGGGCATCTGCGGATGTCCGGTCAAAAAGCCTTGCGGAAAAACAGGCAGGCGCGAAAACGTTTCAGCACAGAGCTGTTCGGGAATGCTGACTCCTCTGGGGAGTGCGGGGAAATATCGCTGCATCACTTCACCTGTTTTGTTTTTTTAAGTGTGAGTGCGTGTAACTGAGCGTGGAACGATGGTGCCGACTATAAACCCGGCCCGCAAACAATCTCAATATATAATTTATCATCCCATATTTAGGGATTTATCCGGCAAATCGGCTACAGAGCTTTCCGGGCACATCGACGCGAATCGCCAGGACCGCTCCATCCAGCGAACAATCGAGCGGACTGGCGGCACTGGTGACGTACAGGGTTTTCAGGTCGGAATCGCCGAACACACAACTGGTCGGACGGCTGACGGGCAGCTCGATCACCCGATCGACTTTGCCGTCCGGTGTCAGCCTGAGCAGGCAACTGCCGTCCCATCGGGCATTCCAGATAAACCCTTCAGCATCCATCGCCGAACCATCGGGGCCGCCACGCCCATGCGGGCCAAACCAGGGTTGAGCAGGTTCAAGACTGCCGTCAGTACGAATGAAATGCCGGTACAGCGTGCCATCAAGGCTGTCGCCGAAAAACACGGACGTAGCGTCGTCGCTCCACAGCAACGTATTGGGAATACCCAGGCCACGGAGCAGCGGCGTCACCCGGGCATCGCGATCAATACGAAACAGCCCGCCGGAACGCCGCTCGATGGGCAGATCTTCGCCCTGCTCACCGATGTTGTTTTGCATGGTGCCGAGCCAGAGCCGGCCCAGGGCATCGCAACGGGCTTCGTTGGCGCGGTTGCCCGGTTGCGGGTCGGCGACACATAGCAATGTCAGTCCTGGTTCCAGACCCGGCGAGTCCAGATCCAGTCGATAGACTCCACTGCTCAATGTCACCAGTGCATCGCCACTTGCACAGGGAATGAAAGCCGATACGTGCTCCGGCATCTGCCAGATCTGCACATTGGCGCCGATCAACCGCAGCGCTTGCTTGCCGGCGATGTCTACCCAATACAGCGCCTGCGTCGGGGCATCCCAGAACGGGCCTTCGCCGAGTTGTGCCCGGTGTTCGGTTACCGCGGTCCACGCCATGAAACCTCCTGCATTGTTCTTGTTTTTTGTGGGAGCGAGCCTGCTCGCGAAAGCGGTGAATCAGTCGACATCTATGTTGAGTGTGCCGGCCCCTTCGCGAGCAGGCTCGCTCCCACAAGGGGTCTATGTTGTCAGCCGGTTTTTTTGTCGGCCATCACTTGCGGGTAATAGCGCTTGATGGCCAGGTCGGCGTTATCGATCAGGGTCATGCAGGCCCAGACCGCCCGCGCGGTATCCCGAGCGGCAATGGCGTCGGCCATGTCCTTGTGAATAGGCAAGGTGCGGCGCAACTCGTCCGGGTCGGCGGCAGACACTTCAAAGCATACGGCCAGCAGCGCACCGAGGGCCGGGACCATTTGTTCGATGAATTGATTGTGGCTGGCGGCGAGGATGCACTCGTGGAACAACTGGTCGGCACGGTTGTAATCGATGCCGCTGTCCACTGCCCGCTCGAGGGCGTTGCAGGCCAGCTGAATCGCCTCCACCTGCGGAGCAGTTGCGCGCTCGCAGGCCCAGCGCACTGCCATCGGTTCGATGGTGCGGCGTAGATCGAGCAAGTCATCGACGAAGTTTTCCGGCAGACCGCTGCGTGAGAGCCAGCCGACGACCTGTGGGTCGAACAGATTCCAGCGCCGAACCGGCAACACCCGGGTACCGACCTTCGGCCCCACTTCGAGCAGGCCCTTGGCGACCAGCGTCTTGATGGCCTCGCGGATCACCGTGCGGCTGACACCGAGCTGCTCGCCCAGATCTGCCTCGACCTTGAGGGTTTCCCCCGGCTTGACCTGCCCGGCAGCGATCCAGCAACCCAGCCAATCGACCGTCGACGCGTGAAAACTGCTGGACAATGGACACCTCAAAGCCAATCGCTATGGAGGCCCACGCTAATCATCATACGATTGGGTGTCAAATTGATTTTTGAGGAACTACACAGATTTATTGTGGGAGCGAGCCTGCTCGCGAAGGTGTCTATGTATCCGACATCAATGTGTCAGATACACCGCTTTCGCGAGCAGGCTCGCTCCCACAGGATTGGTGTTACGGCTCAAGACCGATTCGGAAGAACTCGCCTGCGCTCCACACGCCGAGCCAACGCTGCCCATCGATTTCACGACTGACAGCCAGCTCCACCAGCTGATAGAACACATTGCGATGGATCAGCGCTTCGAGATTGCTGCGTATGTGGACGTAGGGAGCCGGCTCTTGTGTCTCAGGATCAATCACCACGCGAATCGGGTGTTCGGCACCCGCCTCGGCGGTCTCATCGACATTGGTGATGAAGCGCAGGACCTGAGCCTCACCCTCGCCTTCCACTTCCAGCGCAACGGCCACAAAGGGTGCGTCGTCGACTTTGATGCCGACCTTCTCGACCGGAGTAATGAGGAAATAATCATCGCCGTCGCGGCGAATGATGGTGGAGAACAGCTTGACCATCGGCTTGCGCCCGATGGGCGTGCCCAGGTAATACCAGGTGCCGTCGCGGGCGATACGCATATCGATATCGCCGCAGAAGTCGGGATTCCACAGGTGGACCGGCGGCAAGCCTTTGGTCTTGGGGATTTGCCCCAACAGGTCGTTGGCTTTTTGCGGGCCACTCATGGCGATCTCCTTGGATTACTGGTCGCTGAGCCCCAACAGGCTGCGAGCATATTGCTCAAGCGGCGGGCCCATCAGGTCTTCTGGCTTTTCGTCGTGGAACGTCAGCAAACCGCCACGACTCTTGATACGTGCAGTATCAATCAAATACTGGGTGCTGGTCTCGATCAACATGATCTGAATCACACCGGTGTCGATGCCGAGACGGTCCACGGCTTCCTGATCCAGCCACTCATCCGAGTTGCCGATGCGGTCATCGGACTTGGCGAATCGGGTGTAGAGCAAGTAATGGGCACCGACGGCACGGGCTTCGCTCATGGCCTGGTCAAGACCTTCCGGCGTGCGCGCACGACGAACCATCGGGAAGTATTCAACAAAACCGTCAAAGGCGACTTCAGCGATCACGTTGGGACGCGGGTAAACGGCACTGCCCGGCGGCACGAAGGCGCCCTGGGCAATGTAGACGAACGAATCCGGCTGAATGCGCAGGTTATTCACGCGGCGGCTGTCACTGTGATCCAGCAGACCGGCGTCGCTCATATGGTAGCGAGTGCCTTCGGCCATATCGCTGACATTCATGCAGCCACCGAGCGCCAAAACGGCCAGCAGCAAAACCAGGCTACGCATCCTATCCTCCAGAAGCCGGTGACGGAAAACCGGCGAATGGCCGTGGGATGCAGCTTTTGCGCCAGCTTGTGACCAGCAACATTTCATGGACCTCTTTGCGAGCAGGCTCGCTCCCACACAGATTTGCGCCAACCCTGTGGGAGCGAGCCTGCTCGCGAAGAGGCCGGTTCAGCCGCCGATAATTTTCATGACCGTCGCACCACCGGAAAACGCCACTTCCTGCTTGTCGCCCAAGGCTTTCACCAGCAGCCTCTGCAACGCCGGCAGTGCCTGATGACGCGGCTTGTCCAGCAGGTCGCCGACGTAGTGGCGGTTACTCGACGAGAGACAGCCATGGAGCCATCCCGTGGAAGAAAGACGCAGCCGTGAACAGGTACGGCAGAAAGGCACACTTTCATTGGCGATTACGCCGAAATATCCCTGCCCCGGTATTTCATAACGCACCGCCGTCGCGTCCACCGGCGCATCAGCCTGCAGATACTCATAGCGTTCGCCAATCAGGCCGAGTAATTGCTGAAGGCTGACGAACTGCTGCAGGAAGGCGTTTGAGTCGCTGGCCAGGTGGCCCATGCGCATCAGCTCGATAAAGCGCAGCTCATAGCCGCGTTCCAGGCAGTAATCGAGCAATGGCATCACCTGATCGAGGTTCTGACCGCGCAGGGGCACCATATTGACCTTGATCTTCATGCCGGCCGCGCGGGCCTGCTCCATGCCGTTGAGCACCGTTGCCAGATCGCCACCGCGGGCAATGCCGCGAAATGCGCTGGCATCCAGGGTATCGAGGGAAACGTTGATGCGCCGGATACCGGCGTCCACCAGCAACGGCAGTTTCTTCGCCAGCAATTGACCGTTGGTGGTCAGGCTGATGTCTTGCAAGCCCATCCGCCCAACCGCTGTCATGAAGGTTTCGAGTTTAGGACTGACCAGCGGCTCGCCACCGGTGATGCGCAGGCGCTCGATGCCCGCCGCCTCGATCAGATAGGCCACACCGCGCGCCATGGCTTCGGCCGACAACTCATCCTGCGCAGCCACCAGCCGCTTGCCGTTGGGCACGCAGTAGGTACAGGCGTAGTTGCAGGCGGAGGTCAGGCTGACTCGCAAATTGCGAAAACGCCTGCCTTGACGGTCAACGATCATGATCACTCCGGCGGAAGAATATTCGGACCGCTAAAACTTGACTCACAAATCAAGTTTTAGCAAGTCCCATGCCTGAGTATATTCCTGCGGTACTGCGCCAAGTAGCTAAATAATGGCGCAATCAGGTTGCTGAATGGCTTAGCTGCTCGGGGTGTCGGTGTCGCGCTTGCGCTTGTTGCCCATGCGCACGCCGATGTCCATGAGGAACTGGAAGAAACCTTCCTGATCTTCCAGCACATTGCTCCAGAACGGCGAGTGATACAGCGCCACGGCACCGTGCACCAGCGCCCAGGACGCGCAGTAATGGAAGTATGGCGGCACGTCTTCAAGCTTGCCTTCGCTGATCCGGCCCTTGATCAGCAGGGTCAGGCGTTCGAAGTTCGAAGCACGGATCTTGTGCAGCTCCTCGATCATCTCCGGCACCTGATTGCCCTTGACCACCTTTTCTTCCAGGCGGTCGAACAAGCGATAACGCTGTGGATCGCGCATGCGGAATTCGAAATAGGCGCGGGACAGGGCTTCCTTGTCCTTGTCGACGTCGGCGGAGTGCAACAGTTCGTTCAAATCGCGCTCGTAATCGAGCATCAGGCGCAGGTAGATCTCGGCCTTGGACTTGAAGTGCTTGTAGATCGTGCCTTTGCCGATACCGACGGCATCAGCAATCATCTCGACGGTGACACTGTCTTCACCTTGTTCGAGGAACAGCTTGAGCGCGGTATCGAGAATTTCTTGCTCGCGGCGACGAAACTCACGGACCTTACGAGGTTCTTTATGCATAAGAAAAGGTCTGTAGGGGTCAAAATTCGAAGCCGCGTATTATGCCTAAATTACGCAAAAATGCACGGATCATCCGACCATATCTATGTTTCTTGAGTATTTCCTGCAGGGTGGCCTGTTGATGAGAACTCTTCTGAAGCGCCCGTATTCCAAATTTGTTTAAAAACCTTGACCGACAAACTGGACTCGGCGAAATACTGATCAATACTTGAACTGTCGGCGAGGCATCTCCCCCAAGTGTCGCGCCGATATTGGTACCAACGGACCGCGTACCATTGTTTTACTCCTAATGGTCTTAACCCGGATTCACCCCCCAGAACCCGGGTTTTTTTTGCCTGCGATTTAACCTTTCACATGCGCTAACGGAAACAGACGCTTGAAATTTTCCGTCGTCTGTTCGGCAAATCGCTCGAAAGACTCACCACGCAACATTGCCAGAAATTCCGCCACCTCGCGTACGTACTGCGGCAGGTTCGGCTTGCCACGATACGGGATCGGGGCCAGATACGGCGAGTCGGTTTCCACCAGCAACCGGTCGGCCGGCACCTTGCTCGCCACATCACGCAATGCATCGGCATTGCGGAACGTGACAATCCCGGACAGAGAAATGTAATAACCCATGTCCAACGCGGCTTTCGCCATATCCCAGTCCTCGGTGAAGCAATGCAGCACGCCCGCCTGGGGCAGCGCCGCTTCACGCAGCAGGTTCAAGGTATCGGCGCGGGCGCCACGGGTATGGATTATCACCGGCTTGCCCGTCTGCTGCGCGGCCTGCAGGTGCAACCTGAAAGATTCCTGCTGCAACTCGGCCGCTTCCGGCTCGTAGTGGTAATCCAGGCCGGTTTCGCCGATGGCCACCACCCGCGGGTGATTGAGCTCATGCAGCAGCCAGTCCAGCGCAGGCGCCGCCCCCGGCTGCACATCCAGAGGATGCACGCCGACCGAACAGTCGACATCCTCATAGCGCTCGGCCAGGGCTTTGACGTCGGCGGCGTTGTCGGCGCTGACACCAATGCACAGAAAGTGCCCTACCCCGCGCTGGCGGGCCGCATCGAGAGCGGCGTCCAGGGAGCCTTCGTGGGCGGCAAGGTCGAGGCGATCAAGGTGACAATGGGAATCTACGAGCATAAAGGGCTGCAACTTACATCGTATGAGTGGGACGGTCGGACTTCAGGGCTCCGGCCAGATAGGTTTCGATTCGACTGCGCGCGGGGACAACATGCCGTTGCGCGGCACGAGGCTGACAGGCTCATTCATGCTGACCTCCACTGCTGATACTCAGAGTCTAGGCCCGGACTGTCACCTCTGGGTAGGCAGGGAGGCCCATTGCACCAGCAGTGCCTCCAGCAGCAACACCCGATTGAGGTTGGCTTTGCTCAGCACCTTCTGGCGCTGGGCGAGGATCCAGTCCTGGATATTCAGGACTTTGTCCTGGCCGGTTTTCTGTGCCAGGTATTGAATGACCTTGCGCATATCCGTCAACCCGAGCCCTTCTTCATCCTGGGTCAGCTGGTAGCGAAGGATCAGGCTCGACCAATCGCAGAACCAGTCGAACAGCAGCAACAACGGAATCGCGTTCCAGCCTTCGGCCAGTTGCGTCGGCGATTGCTGCTGCTTGAGCAACTTTTTCACCCCATCGACCACTTGCGCGCGTTGCTCGCGCACGCCCTGGGCGTGCAGGTTGACGGCGGCCAGGGGCGAACCGGCGGCCAGGGTCAGCAATTCGATGCGCTCTTCTTCCGAACAGTCCGGCAGTGCCCTGGCCAGCCACGCCAGACTCATGGCCTCGCTCGGCAGCGGACAAGCCTGCTGCACGCAGCGGCTCTTGATGGTCGGCAAGAGACGACTGGGCTGGTGGCTGACCAGCAGCAATACCGTATCGCCGGACGGCTCTTCAAGACTTTTGAGCAAGGCGTTGGCGGCATTGATGTTCATCGACTCGACCGGCTCGACCAGCACCACTTTGCGACCGCCCAGTTGTGCGGTTTGAACCACGAAGCTGACCAGATCGCGGACCTGATCGACCTTGATCGCCTTGTCGGCCTCTTCCGGTTCGAGAATGTAGTTATCGGGGTGACTGCCGGCCTTGAGCAATAAACAGGATTTGCATTCGCCACAGGCATCTTGCGCCGTCGGGCGCTGGCACAGCAGGCTGGCCATCAAGCGCTCGGCCAGCGCCCGCTTGCCGATCCCGGCCGGGCCATGCAGCAAATAGGCGTGAGCATGCTGCGTACGGCCCGCCAGTTGCTGCCAGAGGCTGTCCTGCCAGGGGTAGGCTTCAGCCACGGGTCAGCTCCAGCAGACGCGGCAACAAGCCATCCAGGGATTGCTGAACCTGCGCCAGCGGTTGCGCAGCATCGATCAGCACGTAACGCGCCGGCTCCGCGGCCGCGCGCTGGAGGAAGGCACCGCGTACGGCATCGAAAAACGTCCGGCCTTCGAGTTCGAAGCGATCCAGGCGGCCACGGGCACTGGCGCGGGCCAGGCCTACTTCAACCGGCAAGTCGAATATCAGCGTCAGGTCAGGACGCAGATCGCCCTGCACAAAGGTTTCCAGCGTGGCGATACGCTCCAGCGACAATCCGCGACCACCGCCCTGGTAGGCGTAGGTCGAATCTTGTTTCGGAACATCACAAAATGTAAACGTCATGGTATAGTTCGGAATGATAAGAAATGTAAACCCACAGAAACCCAGTAAATTCCCGGCTTTCAGGCCGATTACAGGAGGTATTGCCCGATGAAAAAGATCCTTGGACTAGCAGCAAAGGCTCGCTCCGGCAAGGACACGGCAGCCTCCATACTTCTTACACACCCACAAGTTGCAGCCTACGCGCTGGCAGATCCCTTGAAGGCGGGCTGTCAGGCCTTGTTCGCTCTGACACCTGAACAGACGTGGGATGATACAGCAAAAGAGAAAACGCTGACCGCGTGGGGTTTGTCGCCTCGCGAGTTCTTCCAGCTCGTCGGTACCGAATGGATGAGAACTCACGATTCCCTGCATTGGCTTAAGCGTGCAGATCGCGAGATCAATGGCGAGGTACTCCCACCCTCTCCCCTATCCGCTGAACAAGTCACAGATCCGGACGGTGCATTCATCCAGGCAGCTCAAGCGTTCTTCGGCTTGTCCGACAGTCAAGCATGGGACATCGCCCAACGCGAAGTTGAAGACGCCTTCTGGGGCCTGTCAGTCGACGCCATGATTGAGCTGGTCAAGAAACTGACTTTGCGTGACTTCCCTCACTTCCATGTACAGAGATCTGCCCATTTAAACCTCAGCAAGCACGAGCAGGGCAAGAACATCACTGCGCCCAAGCTGGATCTTGAGAATAAAGAAGTCATCATCATCAAGGACATCCGCTTCGAGAACGAGGCTGAATACATTCGTAATCTGAACGGCGAAATCTGGCACGTCGTCCGCCATCACCTGGAACAAGTCAAGCAGCACTCTTCTGAAGCAGGGATCGAAGTAGCCCGGGGCGATATCGTCATCGAAAACAATGGATCCCTCGCCGAGTACAAGCACGCGATCGAAAACGCCTGGAACGACCTGATCCAGAAGATCGACTTACAAAACAACAATAACGACTCTAGAAGCTAGGAGTTGCCGTGCCTATTTTTGTACCCGTTTCTGAGAGTTCCTACCCACTTGCCCCAACCAGCGACTCCCAAGCTGTACCGTGTGACTACCTGGGCCATCCGTTCTGGGATGCTCAGTCTGCACTTTGCGCGGCGTTACACTTGGTTTTCGTGAAATATGCCGAAACGCATCGACGGATCTCGGTCTACAGCTTGAGGCAATCGATCACATTGTTTTTTGACTTTGCTATCGAGCACAACGCCCGCAATCCCGAACCCCTGCAACTCAGGTATCTGACGGACCTCTCCGGTGAGGTATACAACCAATTCAAGAGTTTTGTTCGACGAGTTGATAAACCCGGGGACCTGGCGAACAAACTCAAGTCAGCAATCGCTTCCGTAGCAAAGATTTCGGATTTGATTGACGACCTGATGCTGCCGGTGGCGTCCAGAAGCGCGCCCAAAAAACCCACCGAGCCCATTGTGGGCGACTCCTACCTGCAACTGTCAGATGCTTTGAAGACGCATATCGACAAGCTGTACGCCAAACTTGAGTTTCGCAAGACCGTTGATAACGCAGAGCCGTATACGCTAGAAGCAGTGCTCGACGAATACTGTGCGCCTTATTCACGCGAGTACATCTTCCTGTGGGCTCAGGACAAGGCCGACCGCAAACAGAGGCTGACCACCAGCAATCTCACCTTCAAGCTCAAGCACTCAACAGACCCTGAGCTTCGGGCACTCGCTGACGAACCTGATCGCCTAGCGCGCTTTAAAGAAATGTTCGAGAACCGCCCCGCGTGTTATCGCTTTGAAGAAGCCCGGGATCCCTTTGACAGCAGCCTCTGGCACTGGAATCCAGACGACGCACGCGCGCTGAAGACGATGGTTGCGAACGGATACCCCATGGACGTGCCGTTTGAATCGCTAGGCTCCACCTACTCGTCAACTTACCTTCTCTCGAAAGGTGATTGCGACAACATCGTCCAATTGATGTTGTTTCGATGGAACCGACTCGGTAGCAAGGAGCTGATCCGTTATCCCCTGAAGCCTTGGGATGACATGCTTGAGCTGTACTTTCCGTCGATGATGGATATGTCGGTGATCATCATGTTCATCATGCTGCAAAGCAACTGGAACAAGGAGACGGTGCTCGCCACCGACCTGGATAACTTTGAGCACCCGCTTACCGGCGCCATGTCCGAAAGCCAGGTGATTATTCAGTCAGAAAAGAACCGCTCCCAAGGGACCGACA
Source organism: Pseudomonas sp. SDO5532_S415 (assembly GCF_054071155.1). Classification (NCBI taxonomy): domain Bacteria; kingdom Pseudomonadati; phylum Pseudomonadota; class Gammaproteobacteria; order Pseudomonadales; family Pseudomonadaceae; genus Pseudomonas; species Pseudomonas sp. SDO5532_S415. Next base: position 16,782 of record NZ_JBSVWS010000001.1, read on the forward strand.
AACCCTACTACGCCCCCAAAACTATTCCAGCGATCAGTGACAAGGACAACCGCTTTTCAAGTTACAACCTGATCAAGCTTGCCGACGCCCTGTCCGAACCGTTGAAAGGTTATGCCTTTGATGTCATCCCTGTTGGTCAAGAACACCTTATCTATAACCCACTGTTTCTTTGCCTGCGTTTTTACGGTTCGTGGGCGAGCAAAGGGGGACGCCACACCTCTGCTACGAACATAAAGGCCTTTCTGCGAGGGGTAAAAGAGTTCCTCAAGCACTATCCAATCCGCGAAAAAGGCAAGCCTCTGACCTCCGCCAAGGAAATCACCAAACGCTTGCGTCCCACGTGGGCGATTTATAAGAAGAAAGCCGACAGCGCAGGGCTCGGCCTGCTCGCCATGCAACTGTCTCACGCCGATACCCTCGTCACGGACGTTCACTACGCGAACTCGTCCGTCGCCATCGCTGAACGCGAGGAGCGACTGCGATCGGAACTCGAGGCGATCGTCCAACTGCTCCTCAATCGTCAATATCAAGATTTGGTGGGCAAGCACATCGAGAAGCCCATCGATTTGCCCATGAAGATCTTTCACATCCCAGGTCAAGAACGACCAATGTGGTCCTGTAGCAATCAATTGAAACCGACTTGGTATGGAGCACGACTGCATGTCAAAAAGGGCGAGCGCTGCTACTCGATCCGTAACTGCATGTTCTGCGAGCAATGCAATCTGTATGACGACTCCTTGCCCTATCTAATGCAACGCAGAATTCATGTACAGGAACTCATCGAAGATCGCCCTTCCAGTGAGACCGAATACAGCGACTCATTGGATACCGAGCTCAAAATCATCGAGTCCGTCCTGGACAACTGGGAAGACCCAGACTCATTGAAGGCAGCTTCCAGGTACCAACGTCGCAACGCCCCTCTCCTCCCCCACGACCTGGATTTCCTGCAACTTATTTTTGAAGAAGAGGACATGTAATGAAAAACAATAAGAATCCTCAGCCTGACCCAACCTACGCATCCGATCTGTTGGACGAGCTCGTTTATACCCACCAGGCTGAAGCCCACCTGATGGCTGACGCTCTCGTTCAGGGAGGCCAAGAGCGCCTCGAGAACGTTCAATCAGACCTTGGACAAACAAAATCAAAAAAGGAACAAAAGCCGAAAGCTAAAAGGAGCAGCTCCGCCAAGCGCGAGGTCGATCAGGAGGGAGACGACGATCTCGACAATGAAAGCGAAGAGAACGATGTAGAGGACGAGTTCGCCGATGAAATGGAAAGCGAACTAAAGACCGTCATAGAGGAAATCGCTGAGGAAGAGCTGGCCGCTCTTCTGGAAGAGACTGGCGGCAAACGTAAGCAAACGCTGAGTACACTCGCGACGAAGCTAAAAGTCTTTCCGAAGGGTGATTTTCCTGTCTCGCCTTACTCGACATACGATCAGAACGTATGGACGCTGTTCGTCAATAAATATGGCTCAGCGCGTCGTATCAACTTCGAGGGCATGCCATCCTCAATGATCGAGCTCAGGAAGGCCATCACCTTCCACCAGATTCCTGAGTTTGCGCCGTTCGGGGGAGTCCGGAGCTACGTCACGACATATTGGCATTCAAGCCTGTTCACGATTCTCGATCGTTATCTGATGAAGCCTAACTTTCTGGATGGCTCTCCAGAGTCGATCCGCCTGATCAACCTTCGTATGGTCAACAAGGCATTGGATGACGCAAAGAACACCGACGGCAGTCCCCGTCATTACCATTCTCTGTTCTACATGCTGCGCTTTTGGAGTTCCCTAAGCACCCAAGGCTTGATGCCTGAAGGTCTTGCGCTGGATCTAAACATGCTGAAGGTAGACACCGTCGAGCGCCGTAAGGACGTTATCTTGCAGTATGCCGGCAGCATGGGTACCTGGATGCCGTTCAGCGAAGAAGATCTCGGACAGTTGGTCAATTACGCTCTTTTCTGGACAGAGAAAGCGTTGCCACGGCTCCTCCAAGTGGTCGAGTACGTCAAACAGAAGAATCTGGACAGCACAAAAAAATGTGCAGTGGTCAGGTATGAGGCTGACCAAGAGCTGGAAGACATGCTGAACATCGAACTGGACGGTGTGAAAGTGGTGTCTGCATCGAAAAAATTCTATGAGTACAGGTACGGCAAGAGGGAACAGTATGTCTACAACTGGCTTCGCTCCTATGCGGTGAGCGTAGACCATGTCAGAAACGCGGTGTATGTACTGCTCGCCTTGATCACCGGACTTCGCGCCAGCGAATTGCGCGACTTGAAATTCAGCAATCTCATTAAGGATGGCAATGGGATCTACACGTTGCGTGCGGTTCGTTACAAAACCGCTGCTGACCCCAATGCAGGCGAAGTAGCGTACTTGCCCATCCCGCAGTTCATCGGCCAGAAAATTGATGAGCTCGAGCGCCTTCGCTCGATCTATACGCTCAAGGCCCAGGACTTTATTTTCCAATCGACTAAAGGCCGCAAGGGACTCAACAAACCCAATAGTCATATGTTGGCTCTGATCAACCGAGAGCTGAGCGAAGCTACGGGTGTTGACCGGATTCACTGCCATCGCTTTCGCAAAACCATCGCAGAGATTTTAATCAATAGAAGCGAGCGAAACATTGATCTTATCCGCCATCTCTTTGGCCACAAAAGCTATGCAATGACGCTCAAATACATTGGTCGCAATCCATTTTTGGTGCGAAGCGTTGCCCTGGCGATTGAACAGAACTATACGATCGAGTTTTCTGAGATCGTCAAAGCCGTACAGCACGGAGCATCCTCCGGCCCAGTCGCCGAACGGTTGATGGAGCGAATCCAAGCGCGGCCAAATGCGTTCACGGGCAAGCAACTGAAGGTGACCGTCTTCGAGTATGTCTCCCATCTTTTGTCCTCCGGAGAGCCACTTTTCATCCATCGGACAGCCATGGGTACTTTCTGCGTTAGTACACAGACCTATTCATCTCCAAACCTGCCTCCTTGCCTGGCCCACCTCAAAGGCCCGGTGAGCAATGCCTTGCCCAACCACAGGCTCTGTGACAACCAATGCCAACACATCATCGTGGTAGAAAGCGCCAGATCGGCTCTGCAGGACAACAAAACGTTCTACACCAACCTCCTGGAAAAGTCGGCAGACACATTGAGTGAACGGGCCAAGAAGATGATCCGGCAAAAGATTGCGGGTAACACCCAGCACCTGGAAAACCTTGAGCGTACCGGCGTCCATATCATTCCAACGAAGGTCGTCGCATGAACCCGCCAGATACTCGCAGCCTACTCGTTGAGTTGATCAAACAGCACCAGCTCGAAAATGGCTTGATCAAGCTGGGCGTCGCCGAACTCTCGATGCGAGCCGGCATCACCCGTCAGGCTTTCAATCGATATTACAATGACCTCAAAGACTACTGTCAGGGAAAATCGATAGCGCAGCTGCTCGCCGAGAACCCGGCAACAGCCAAGGACTTCATTGCCAAGCGCGAAAGTGAAGTTGAAGAGCTTCGCGAAGAAATTCGGGCACTGAAAATTCAACACAAAAAAGATATTGAACAGGCGGTAAACAAACACATTACCTCCTTGATGAACAATGACCTCTCCGCGTTTGAGGCCAACGAAATTAGCACAGTACTCGAAAAACAGAGCCAGCATAATGAAATGCTCAAACGCAAAATGACGCATCTGGAGCTTAAACAAGCCCGTCATCACCTGATCGAAGCCTCGTCCGAGCTCGCTCGCGATCAAAAAACACTGAAGGATGCAAAAAACTTCCTGGAATTCTCGTTAGACCTCACCAAGGCACAGACTGAATACCAGAAAACCCAGGATTTCGAAAAGTATGAAGACAGCAAGGAAGCTGAGATTTCAAAAATCATAGAAACAATAAAAAAATTTCCTGACCAAGAAAGCATTGAGGTACATCTTTTTCAGGAGCGCTACATTTCATCTTTCAAAGACTTCACCCACTCGCTGAATGCGAAACTTGATAGGCTGCTCGTTCCAATACGCTTGCCTATGTTTGAAAAAACAGATATTGGGTTGCTGCTTAACGACCTGAAGACGGTAGCGAATATTTCCATTCATGTTCCTTATGTACAATCAGAGGCTATCGCGGCAGCAAACCGTAAGTTCATGTTTCGGGGTGTGCCAAAGGAGGAATTTGATGACGCCGACAAAGCTTCCACACCACAAATAGCCTGGGGCTTTGACGAAGTCCATATCTACCGTGTGCGCTGAGGTTGATATGTTGAATATCCAATGTAAAAGCTTGTCATATTACGAAACAATGCTCGATGTTCTCACAAAGCATTACATCCTGATCGCCGACTATAAAAAACAGAACGTTCTACTCTCTGTCCCGAACCTTTATCTCCATGAGAAGACTCGCTCCTCGCTACAAACGTCAAAACGCTACGCTACAGTCATCTCAATGTTCTATCGATTTCTAGAGACTCAAAAACCCTTCAAATCCTTGGCACCGGGCGATTACCACACTATGGTTCGCAACCTTGATATCAAGCGGTGGCAAGTCTCCCGACATGCTGCGCGTCTTAAGAAAGGTGCCGCACGCCCTTCCTCGGCCACGATTTTTGACGATGCATTGATCGTTCGAAATTTCTTTGCCTGGGTTGTCGAATCCCCGTTCACATGCAACGTCAACATCAAGAAAGAAACGTGGATCTTGAATGTAAAAAGCGACAGGATGCTTAACTACATCAAGAAGAAAGCAGGCATTCGCATAGACAGTGACCCCATTCGCGTACTCGATCGGGAATCACGTCAGCATCATCAAAATCCTCTTATCACCGATTGGGAGATAAAACTGCTGTTGGAGTCTTACCCAGATAGCGTTTATGCAACGATGTTTTGCTTGGAGCTTGCCACAGCTTTGCGCCCCATTGAGCTCTGCAGTTTTCCGTATTTGGGAAACGGCAAAAACAAACATATCTTGCCGCGCTCACAAATGCCGGAGGGCGAGACACAATTTCCGTACAAAACACTGGGTAAAGGGAACAAGCTGCGCGATGTAATTATTCCTGCTTACGCGCTAGATGACGTTGAAAAAAGCTATACGGATAAGCAATACGCGGAACGTCGAAAAAAATACAAGGAAAAATTCGGCCAAGCTTGCCCGCCTTCAATCCTTTTTCTTACTGATGAAGGGGAGCCGGTAACACCTAAAAAGATTTCCGACGCTACGACCTATGCAAAAAAACTGGCGTACGCCAAGAATCCAAATTTTTCAATGCTCAATGATTTCTACCAAGCTCGACATTGGTGGCCCACCATGATGATGATTCAGCATCACGGAGAGAGGCTGCTGACCGATGCTGCCGACGTACTCGATCGTGCCCTTGCTCAAACCATCATGAATCAGATGGGGCACTCGAGGATTGTCACGACCTATAAGCACTACTTGAATCTGGCACGAGTATTAGTGATGGCCAAACAGGGACATGTTTTTGAAATGATCGGGGAAGACTTCAATATCCATCATCAGATTCAGGATTTTGGGTCGTCCGCATCGAGTTGCAGCAGTCCTAAGAAAGCACTATCGTGAAGGGTCATTTATACCGTTCTCAGCTACTATATAATCACAATGCTATTCTAGAGCGTATTAGACAACGATCTGACTTCTCCTACCTCGGGCTATCACACTCCCCGAGCAGATGAATACCTTGCTCGGATCACCCGCCATCAAGCCATACGTGTCATAGGCAATGGAGGTTTTAAACAGATTCAACAGGTCCCGTGCAACCGGGTCATCCATGGCAATGCTATTGGTTTGGATAGATTCGACACATGTACGACTTGCACGGGCGTCGATCAAGGCAGCATGCTCTATGTGCCGCTGGACAGCGTGGTGAAAGTGTTCTCGGTGGGCTATGTGCTGGTCTGTGTGTCGGTCGTTGTGTCGATGACGATTGCGGGTTTCTTCATCGACAACCTGATGAAGATGTACCTGATCGAATCGGCCATCGTGACCTGCTGCCACAGTGGGCTGGGCGGTACCGGAGATGTGGCGATTCTGTCGGCGGCGAACCGGATGTCGCTGATGCCGTAAGCGCAGATTTCGACGCGGATTGGCGGGGCTTCTACGGTGATTTTGGCGACGGTGTTGTTGCAGGTTTTTGTTTGAGGCCGGGTGACTTGAAGATAGTAATAAAAAAGGGGCGCGTTTATTTTTTGGCCAGTGCACAGGCCAACCAAATAAATCAGTGCCCTTTTTCCCCATTCCTTTCTTCAATCTTTTACTTTCAAATGCCTTTTTCGCTCCCCCATTTTAGCTTTGATCCAAAGAAACGTCGCTCCGACCCCTCCATAAATAAATGCCCCTTTTAAAACTCCTAGTGCAAAACCCCCATCAAAAACCCAAACACCATTTTTAGAATAATGTGCAAAAGCCCCTATAACCACGCCGCAGGAGCCCGCGACCAAAAACAACAAGACACAGCAAAACAACAGCAAAAAATATAAGCGAACCCCTACTTTTTTCGGCTTCATTTTTTATTCCCAAAATTCTGCACCGCATCACCTGCCACTTCAGACGTAAATGATCCAGCCATATTGCCAAACACTTCCGCCGAAGTATCCCCTACGTAGGGTTTAAGGACATTTGAAATAACAGGACCACCTTTGAATCCGATTGTTGTGCCAACAAATGAACCCAATAACGGATAGGCAGGATCCTCACCTTTTATCAGACTTCCGAGATATGAGCTGCTCAATCCTGCACCCTGTGTCACCCAAAATCCTTTGCCCTGAGTCAATCCACCGACAACCCCGGCAATGAAAGCATCGCCATAGCTGAAAGGCTCATCTTTTGTCAGCTGATAACCAGTGTTCGCACCAGCTGAAATAGCCGCTCCCAAGCCCATTGCCGCCGCCCCAACCGAGAGTTCTGTTGCGCTCAAAGGGCCTGCAATCATAATGGTCCATGCTTGAATCAGCCCTTTGGCGGCATCGGGTCCTTCAAAACCTTCGCCCTCTCTTATGGCTTTAAATCCTGCTTCCATCTCTTGCGCTGACGCGCCGTGTAGAACCGCATACTCACCATAGGATGCCGCGGCTTGGCTAGTGGCCACCAACCCGGGAGGGAAGATAACCATATCATTGTTTTCGGCAGCATTTTTCCCGGCCTGCGCGGCTGCAATCGCGGCAGCGCTGTTCCCTCCTATAAGCCCCCCGGCAACACCGCTTGCCATTGTCACTAAGGCAGAAACCGTTTGCTTTTGACTTTCACTCAGTTCCTTCACATCTGTAGTGCCGTACAACGCCTGCATTATTGCGTCGGTACTGCCTGCAGCAAGTGCTGCACCGGCTGCGCCAGCCCCCGCATTTCCCCCTTGCACACTCGCAGTTAATGCACCCAACAGGGCATGAGCCATAATTCGTGCTTCTTCGTTGCCCTTGGTCATTTGTTTGATGGTTTCAGCCAGATAGGGCGCCGAAGCCCCAACCAATGCCTGGGCGATATTGCCGCCCGCCAAGCCTTGAATGAGGGTTACGCCGACGGAGAGGTTCAGCTCGTCCTTGCTGACGATGGCGTTGTTCATCAGGTACTTGAACATCAACCGTCGTCCAGGCGTTTGGCGGCGATGTCCGGGTCATAGCTGAGGTTGCTCAGCAGGTAGTCCGAGCTCATGAACTGCTTGAGATCGGTGAGTACCGGGTTAGTCTCGATTAGGTTCTTGTGAAGTTTGCTGTGCACGCTGGTATCGGGCAGCCACTGCACCCGCGGTGCGTTGAACAAGGCCTAAAGGGTATTGTTCTTGGCGATTTCTCGACCTGCCACGAAAAAAGGGGAAAGGTGAATGCGTTCCTCCTTTCGACGTTATTTTTTGTTTTTACCAACAACTCCATCCAAAACATCTGCCAATACATCTGCCGAATCAGCTACATCTGATTCTAAATTTAGACGCCACCTATCTTTGCTCAAGAGCGATAGCATCTTTTTTGTCAAAAACAAATCTTCCTTCCAGTAACAGACTGGCAATTTTGAAAGTGCCTTCAACAACTCCCCATCATCTATATAACCAAAAAACAAATCTTTTTGTAAAGCGGCAATAGCGACCGGCAATAATTCAAATATGAATAATTCTTGTCTCACCGCACGGCATAAATTTTCAGCACTCAACTCATCAATAGGCACGTCACAAACAGAGCGATACCATTGAGTCAAAGGCGATGGAATGACTTCAGGCTGCCAAGAGCTATTCTGGCTAGTTGCTATTGAACGAAACGTTTTTTTCACATCCCCACTCCGCCTATTGCTTCTTCAATTCGCTTTATTACATAAACTGCAGCAAGCGACCCTCACCAATCTTTGTTTCCAGTTTTTTATTAAGGTTAGTCGATTGTGATGCAAAGAAGTCATCTACCTCTCCCAAACCTGGAACCTTCTGGATGCCTTTTGCACCAACAAGCTACAAAAATCAGGCCTCCTCACGAACTAAAGTGTTCTCCATGAATCTAAGTACCTCTCTTGGCTCGCGCTCAACAACCCCTATATAATGCTGATACTCATTAACCAACAACGAATACCCCAAAATAGAGTTTATTCCAAAAGTTTCAAACAAAACTCTATAATCAGCGCTGGACTGAGTAATACAGAACTCCCAACCTGATGGGATTTTAGAGTCTATCAAGTCAAACAAATTACTCGGAGCCCAGAAAGGTGGCTGGTCAGGAGCCCGCACTAAAAAGTCCACCCGATCAAAGATAAATAATAAAGCGTACACCAAATAATTTTCATCAATCTTTAATGGAGAGTAATCAGTTTCATCAACCTCACCCAAATACCGTTTCGAGGGTGGAATAGCTTCACCGGTACTAGATTTGCATTTAGCTAGCATGTGCTTACTCACTTAAACTTAAAATCATCAATGGCTCCCGTAGTGGAGTTTCTGACGTAATGAATTTCAATACCATTGATATTTTGGGCTGATTTTACCCAACCATCAGCAGCCGGCCATCGAGGATCAGTCATAGGAACAGGTAGCTGGCGACCAGCCGCCGGATTTGAAATAGCCTGTTCCATAGCAAGCTGTTCACTCAAATTAGCAGGCGCAGTTCTGCCTGTCGAACCCAAGCCTAGTGGAGTGTTAACGCCTTTTGCACCAGCTCCGATTTTCCCAAACAAGCCACCGCTCACCACGCTCAGAATCAAGCTATCACGGTCAGCAGCACTGATCGAAGCACCGTTCTCGATATTAGCTAACTTTGATTTCGTAGCGATCAGTTCACTGATGGCAGAGGCGTTTTTCTGTTGATACCGCGCCAAGTCAACTTTCAGTTCAAAAGGAATGCTACTGTCGAGCTGAAGATGAGCAATCCTTTCCTGCAGACTTTTCTGATCATCTATAAGCTGCCCAAAAAGCTGTATGCATTGAGAAGGCACCTGTTTGCAAGAATCGTAAACCGCATCTTGATTTACGAGACTCAAGTCACGGTATTTTTTCTGAACATCATCGCAGTTGCCTTTAGCTTTACAGGCACGAGCCTCCGGCTCGAAGTTGTCCAGGTCCTTGTGGTCCAAGTAGTTGTACTGCGTGGCGTTCTGCGCCACCCAAGCGCCTTTTTGCAAACTATCCGCATCAGCACCACTCTGCGTAGCCGCAGCCAACAACCCCACTATTTGCGAAGTCATATTCAGCAGGTCTTTGTCGCCACCGACCCACTTGTTGAGCTGGTCGACCAGCGCCTCATTAGCACCCGCCGCCAAAGCACCGGTACGGAAATCACCGCCGCTGACTTGTGCCAATAGACCACCGACCATGGCATGAACCATGACCTTTTGCAGGCTGCCGTCGGCCCACGGGGCGTAATCCCCCACGGCATTAAAACTGGCCGCCGCCAGGGTGTTAAACAACGTGTTTTGCAAGGCATCGCCCAAGTCGCCGCCCTGCCCCATGATCTTGCTCAACGCCATTGAGGTGCCGTTTTGCAAACCTTGGCTGGCCGCGAACTGACCTATGCCCTTCCAGGTGCTCAGGTTGGTTGTGATCTTTCCGGTGAGAGAGTTGGTAGTAGTGCCAGTCCAATCATTGAAGTAGCCCTGCGTCAGGTTCACCGTGACCGCCGTGATGACATAGCTCTTGAGCGCATCACGACTGGTGGCAGCTTTAAACCCGGCGCCCAGGTCGCCTCCGCCATCGATCGTGCCGACAACAAGATTGCTGGCCATTGGACCGAAAATCGGGCCGAGGAAGTAACTGGCAACAATGGCAATAATGAGCGCCGGAGCGGCGCCTAAACCTGAGCTTTCGTAGTCCCAGCTGTCATGCAGTTCTTTTACGAGTTGCCAATCGACGTCCCCGCGCCGCTCGGCGTCCTTCAACCAGGCCAACTTCGGGTCAGCCTGGACCATCGCGTCGATGGTCTGACTTACGGTTTTTTGATCGATGTTCTTCAGGTCGATCTTCAAACCATCAACCGCTTTGATCACGATCTGACCGTTGGCCGTCAGCTCACTCTGACGCAAAGTCTCATCGGTATTCCCCCTCCCCTTGGCACTGGTCCAAGCCAGGCTATTACTGCTCTTCTCATGACTCTCCTGATGCAGGTCCTTCACTGCCTCAAACGTAATGCTCCCCCCACTGTCCAGCGTCAGATCACCCCCACTATTGAGCTTGCCCACCTGATAACGCTGATCCCCACCACTGACCAGCATCAGGTCACCACCGCTGGTGATCTCACTGCCGATACCGACTTCGACAATTTCCCGCTGTCGACTTGCGTTATTGGACTATCGAATAAATGCAGACCTTTCCTTGATACGCTCTCCTAGAGTTACCGAGTAAGCCTCTGCTCCAAAAAATGCGTTGGTCGCTCAACTTCGCGCCTCGAGGCGGCTAAGCTTGTTAACTCCTGCAGGAAACATTTCACGTTGTTAAAGCATCAATATCGATCCGCTCCGGACTGTAGGTGTGCGTTCAAGGCTTTTCAGATATTGAATCGACCATTGTTGTAGCTTGCTTGTTGTGGTTTCTCGGTTAGCGGACGAGTCTTCAGAAATAGCAAGGTTTTGAAAGATGCCGGGCTCGTTCGACCAGCAGAATCGCTTGTAAATCGAGGGTCGTCGTATGGATACCCAGCTCTCTCAACGCCTGCTTTTGCTTCTGGCGCACGCCGCAACGTATTGCCATAACAATCGTGCCGCGGCGTTGCCTCTGCTCAGAGAAGCATCTGCACTCCTTTGGAGGATCAACCCCGATCAGCCTCCTCTTAGGCCTATGGCTTTGGAGGATCTTCTTTCCCGTCCAGCAACAGAGTGGTTACCGGAGTTTGTTCGAGGTGACTATGAGGGTGCCTTCTTGGCGGCAGGATTGCCCACCGTCACTTGTCACGAAGTGGCGGTGGAGATGGATGCCAAACAGATATGGGATCGCATTCAATCAAAGGTAAAGGACATCCGGGATCGCTGTCGCCTGAAGCAGCACGGTGATGAGCAATATCGGCGGTTCCGGCAACTCCTCATTGAGGAACCTGTCATTACTCCTATGCAAGTCGCACCGGTTTTCATTCCCCTGTCGCTTCAGCTGGATGAGTTTTACGAAGAAATTCCGGCTCACCTTCAGATCGAGGGAAAAATTTACCGATGTCCGGAATGCCGCTGGCCGATGCACCCACTGAAGCAAGACGTTGAGTGCATTTCTGCCTGGTGTCGCGAAAAGCAGAGCCTTTACTACAGAGACGGTAAAAAACTGCTCAATCGTGTGAATGGCATCGCGCTCGATGGGGAACCTGCGGCGGGTAAAAAAATGCTGATGGCTCCCTTCTGGAAGTTCACATTGCTTCCCGGCCTTCTGGAGTTGTCACTCGCCCGGGAGATAGCTGCGCTCGGCCTGGCGGTAACGTTATGGCCCGAGGTTGATCGGGCAGATCTTCGTGTTCGCATCGGTACACAGGATGTGGAGATCGACGCGAAGGTATGGTCGTCACCACATCAGCTGGCCCATCACGTCAATTCAACAAATAGGCCTGCCTCGCAATGGATCGTGATACCCGACTACCAATCGATGCACATCCCACTGTTAAGAGAGCTGATTATCTCGTCTATCAGCGTCTATACCCAGCGTGATTGCATCAAGGAGCTGATGCGCCTTGCGAACACTTTCTGAAATCACCACAACACTCTTTCTGGCCTTGGCAGCACGATACGCCAATAGGAAGCCGGAACTGGCAGACGCGGCGGCTCTTATTGCAGGCAGGACACAGAAGTGGACGGTGTGGCCAAGTCTTTCGCTGGAGGAGCAAACCCAGATCGCGGTAGGACTCAGACTGCGCCCCATGCCCTTGGCCCAACCAAGCTACTTTTTGAAGGAGGCATATTCTGTATTTGCTGATGAATTCAGCCTGTTTCAATTGTGCGACCCCGATCGGCAAGGTCACCCTCTCAGCGAATCAGATACCTACAGCGTCAAAGCTGATTTGAACCTCGACGTCATTATCACTGAGCACTACGAAGCGCTTCGCAACTGGCGCCAACCTGGTCGCACTGTCGCTCTACCCGAGGGTGGCGATATTCTTCTGAAGTCGGTATCAGCAAGCCGAACGAAGTTGTACAACATCAAGGAAAGCGAACGCCCCTTCCTTCCCTCACAAAGCCAGGTGATATCGGTAGCGAATTCACCTGCCACGCCCCAGATTACCTGGCACCACAGCGATCTACACGACTTGGCATTGCAGCTGGACAGTACGAGTGGACTGCACAACAGTCACGTGAGCTCCCTGAAAAATCTCTGGGGAAAAGAGTCAGAGAAGACGGTGAATGCGGGAAATTTTTATCGCATCAACGCCGCAACCGGCACCGGGAAATCGGTTGTGATGCTCTTGATGGCGATCAATGCTGCTGCACGCGGCCACAAGACTGTCGTTGCGGTACCCAGCCTCGTGGATGTAGCCAACACCGTTCAAAGCCTACGTCGATCTGCGCAGGCTACCTCACCCATGTTGAAGGTCGCACCGCTGCATTCCTTCAAGCGTATCCCGGAACAAGCGAGTCTCCAATTTGTTCAGGAGAAACGCGATCATCCTTACGACTACTCCTGTCTGTTAAACACCTTCGGTACAGAACTTGAAGACATGCCTGTGGGTCAGGAGCCATGCTTCAGACTGCAGTTGACGGACAAGAACGCTCAAGGAGAAGAAAGCAGCAAAAAGCTTCGGCACTGCCCATTCCTGTTCACATGTGGAATGACCTCGATGCTGGAGGAAGCGCTCGAGGCCGATATCATCGTCGTCAACCATCACGCGGTGTTGTCAGGTTCGACGCGGATTCCCTTCGACGACTCGGATAAATACCCTGGCCCGCGAAGCTTTATTGAATTGCTTCTTCGACACGCGTCAGTTTTCCTGGTGGATGAAATCGACGGCCTACTCAAATCCGCGATCGATGGCAGCGCATTCGATCTAGAGTTAGGCAATGCGAATGACAGTAGCCCACTGAAAAAGCTGAATTCGACCCTGGTAGGCGCCTCCAGGATCCCGGGCATTGATCGAAGCAGTCTCCTGCGGATCAAATGGCCGCTGAATTACTGTGCCAATGGCGTCGATCAATTGATGTACCTGCAGCAACGTCGTTACTTCGAGTGGCCAAAAAAAGAGACTACTTGGGCATCGGCCGAAGATGGTCTGATCATGAGCTCCCTCGGCATAAGTTTCGACACACTGCAGAATCTGTGCAGCCCTGAAGAAGCCGATGTTCCTGATCACCTTAAAGACCTACGCAGGAATTTGATCCTGGTGAGCGGTCAGAATGCTCCGCACCCCGAACATCATGCAATGGAAATAGGCAGAATCACTGCCTCACTTTCTGCCCAAGATTTGCTCCCTTCTCGGCTTGGCCACGAGCGTTTGAAACGCCTCAAAGCAGCGCTAATCCTGCGCCGACTTTTGGATCTCACCGAAGCCTCGCTACGTGACCTGCAAAGCGAGTTACCATCCTTTGTGGGGGCTGAAGTTCCGTTCGCATACGATCTTCAGCGAGACCTGAAAGGCAGGGAGCCCTTGTCATTAAGCCCATTTGGTCCTCTCCACAGAACTGTATACGGCTTCAAACGCAGGCAGGTCGCCCTCAATGAATCGGTGCTGAATGTGGTCGCCATGCGTGGAGACCCACACAGCATGCTGCTTGCCCTTCCCGACATCAGCGCCTTGGGATACGCCGGAGTGAAAAGAGCGTTTTTAGGATTTTCCGCCACAGCTTATTTCCCAGGCGCAAGCGCTTACGATCTCAAAGCCCGTGACTTCATTGACGTACCCGACGCAGAGGGGCAAGTCACTTTCGAAGACATTCCGTTGCAAACCGTTGTTTCGGGTGCGCCCTTTCATGAACGACCACAGCGAATCAAAGATCTGGCACAAGAGATTTGGCCAAGGCTGCAACAGCTTCTGACTCAACTTTCGAGCGCAACAGAAACAAAGGATCGCGCCAGGCTCCTTCTGGTGGCGAACAGTGATGCCGACGCCGAGCTTCTAGCCATTACGCTGTCGCGGCTGGCACCCACCCCGATCGTGGGCTGGGTAAGAGGGCGAGCCAGCGAGGCAAGAGCCACGGCACTCCACTCCACCGACACCCTCATCTATGACGACTTGACCGAATTCACCTCAGGCAAGCACAAGGACAAAACCATTCTTGTCAGTGCACTGCAACCAATGGCTCGGGGGCACAATATCGTGAATGACGATGGCCTTTCGGCTATAGGTGCAGTTGTCGTTTGCGTACGCCCATTGCCATCCTCTGATGATCCGAAAAACAATCTGGCCCATCTCTGCTATGAGACGTGGAACACCATCGCTCCCTCTTCGAGCCTGAGTGGAATACTCAGAAAAGAACGTGCATTGGCAAACATGATTCTCCACAGCATTCGCAGCTCGCCGCCTGCATTCAATCAGCAACCAGCGAACGTTCGCCACTACACCGTGATGAACATTCTGGTTTCCCTCACGCAACTGATTGGTAGGGGACGGCGAGGTGGCACCCCAGTGACCTGCTACTTCGCAGATGGTGCTTTCAGACATGGCCGCGTGAAGTGGTACTCACTGCTTGATACGAGTGTGAAGCGCCTCAAGGACGAAGGGGTCTGGCCTCAATTCGCGAACCATCACAACGGCATCGCAACAGCCGTTGAACAATACATTCGTCGCTCTGTGCAGGAAGCCTCATGAAAGACCAAGAATTGCGAACCAGCCTCTTCAGCTTTGATCCCAGCCAGTTGGCTCCCGCCTATCGCGTGCAGATCGGCCCCGACTATCTGTCAGCGTGGAATGTCCTCCAAAGCCTTGGCAAGAAAGCGTATGCGAATTTACCTACCAACGCGCTCGAGGAAATGCTCTCGGCACTCTCCAAAGGACCCGTAAAGGTCGCGAACAAGCCCTATTTTGATAACGGCAACGCCGCCATTCTCATGCTGTTCCCACTGCCGATTGAAATGATCAATCAGGTTCTTCAGCTTTGGGCGATGGAAATCATGCGACGGCATGATGCTGCTGTAGAAGGACTGGAGAGCAGACTTATCGTCACCGACGTCGTGCCCCTGTCTGCGCAAGCGTTATTGAAACCAGGGAAAATCTCTCCACTCGCTTACCCTACTATCCCTTGGCGCATTGCCCTGGAGATGCGCAACACACCCCTTCAAGTGCAAAGGCCTGCTACGCCCACAGAAGTCGCTGGAGCAAAGCGAGGTGTCCGCTTACACCTCGCGTCTGATAGCTCGCTGGTGACGTGGGATGACCCTGTGATCGCCACATCCAAAGCGGGCGAGTATCTCTGTAGCTCGTTGCATGTCATCGAGCCAAAGCTCGTATTGCTTCGCGATCGAGAGGAGCCCTTCATTCAACTGCGAGTTCGCATGAGCCACCTCATGCCAAATTGGATTGGAAAGAAAAGGCATGCTTGGGTCGACGCCGGTGGAGTCATAGTGCATGCAGGAGTGAAGTCCATTCCCAGGGACGGAGGATTCCAAAATATCTACGAGTTCCCGTCGAATGATTTGCTCAAGTTTTTAACTGGCTCGAATCATCTACCAATGCTGACTGAAGGAAGCATTTCCGTGGATAGTCCGTTCAGGCCTTATCATGCGGTCATGCCTTCGAACCCAAAAATTGGTTCAGGCCCGGGTTCATTGTTCCTCGACATGGTGAGCTTCCATCTGCTCACTTGCCTGCCTGGTTCAGTTCAAATGAAGGCCAAGAAAGCCGTCTCGAGTCTGAAGTCATCGCCACCCAACAGCGAAAATGCAGTAGCAGAAATTCGAGTCGCGGTTTTATCAGCGCACGCTCAAACGATGCTTAGGCTAACTGAAGCGAGCAAGACTCTCGGGAGCATGCCTTTCTTCAGGAAAATTGCTCCCCCTGCCATCTCGCTGCGTCGAATCGAGGCGCCAGACAGTGAGGCGATGCTTCATGGAGCTCGTAGCCTTGATGAGTTAAAACGCTGGCTTCTCCAGTACGTAATTCCCAGCCTCAAACAATACGGGCTTTCGGTAGCCGTCGTTGAAACCAGTGTCGAGGCTGCGTCCAAAGAGGACAACGATCCTAAACACTTCATTCGCCGAGTTCTTGCCGAGCAGGGAATCGCTACCCAATTCATCATGCGCTTGCCACCCAGCACTGGTGCTCAATCGTCGAAGGATGATGACGAGGATAATCGTGACTTCAAGGCATTAAATGCAGTTACCGAAACCATCCGGCTTTTCGGCTATTTTCCTACCCTGTTCCCTCGCTCGAAGAATATTCCCGAGGGCACCACCGTACAAACGGTCTTTCTGGACAGAATCACAGAGGCTGGCGCAGAAAAATTTCTTCCAGTCATCACCCGTGTGATCGCAGGGGGCACGAAAACTGACATTTTCTGGTTTGATCATCCTCAGTCACAACAAGGGCGTTGGTTCCCCTTCACTGAAGGTGTGTGTGCGATTCATGCATGGCCCGGGCTATTGGACAAGAGCCAGACCATACGGCTCATTGACCAGTCCATGCTGGCCTCTACACCCAGTGCTCATAGCCCGTTGATTGTATGTCTCCACAGTTTACTAAGAAGCCTGTATGGGGGCTTGAAGGACAGCCCTGGCTCTGGACTTCCTCCCGTCCCGCCTGGCACAGCAATCATTCGAGTGAGGGCAGACAGAGATGTCGCCCAAATAACTGGCGACCACGTCAGTCACCCTGACGGACCCTTTTACATCGGGCGCAAACTAGGTCTCTTCCAGTCGATGACGAGTGACTCTGTCTATTATTTCGTTTCGCCTTCGAAAGTATTCATGACGTCCCGTTCACATCGGTATAACTCTCGCTACGATATCGCCAGTCCAACCCTGAAGGAGCCTTGGCACCTGCTAGGGGTGACAGAGATCACTCTGATTCGACCGGGTTCGTTCGCAACCAATACTGCGATTGCAGAACAAATAGCGATACTTTGCAGAAATGCACCCATGTGGGATGGACACCTTCGCCGCCCTAGCCCCATGCATTTGGCCGCTCAGATTGCGGGAGACCATCCAATCATGGAGTTACGAAGAAAAAGCGACGCCAATCGAGAAGCAGAGGATCTAGTCCTCTCCTGAGCTCCTTAACGAAATCAATCATTCTCTTCGCTTCAGAGTCTGTTGATACCTTTGTAAAAGCAGCGACTGGAAATTGATGCCGGTCGCTGCAAGAGCGCCCTAATCAACAAGCGTTCCGACTTGGGACTCACGAGCACACTTGCCTAGGTACCAGGTAGGTAACGGGTGACGGTGCATCCTGGCTGAAATGGCCACCAGCACCTCCCAAGGTGTGTCGTGCCATGCGAACGCTTCATGCGAAGGACAATTTCTTGGCAGGTTTTCAGATGCATAGACCTCCTCCGCTGGTGTCTTTCGAAAACCTGATAGAGCCCGCGACACCCCGATGGAGTTCAAGCTGACTTCAGAGCCCGTCAACGATTGGAGGCCTATTTGTGGAAACCACCTTTCCATGGTCACCCCTTTCAGCAAAGGGACAACGTTTGTTGACAGCTTAGTGAGCAAATCCTGATCGTTCAGAATGCCGGCAACAGTACCCAGCATCGGAACCAAGGTGGTGGTTTTGAAGAACCGACTTTTCAGGGTTTCTTTTTTATTGCGTAGCGCCAAGGCATCTTCGATATCGTCGGTATCTACAGGCATGGCAAGGTCATGGCGCAGTGCCGTTTCGAAGCGATCGACGCACTCGCTCACGATGACTTTTGCGTTGGTAAAATCGCCTTCAGCCAGAAGGGCCGTCAGTGCGATTGAAAGATCGATGGCTTGTCCGTCGTAGACGGGCAGCAAGCACCCTTTGTGCAGATTGAGGAAGGTAATGAGTTGATTGTGCAGCGCCACGCGGTTTGACTGCTCCGCTCCCACTGCCCGGAGCAACAGCAAGGCTGTGCCCAGACGTCCAAGCTCATCGCAGACGAGGTCAATGTAAAGAACGTTGTCAGGACGGTACCTCAGCATCTTGCGCCGATTCAGCAGTGACGGCAGTACCCGATCGTAATAGCGGCTCAGAGCATTTGAATGGAGTTGCACCAGTGTTTCAAAGCGCTTGAGGAACTGAGCGTCGCGCTGTACATCGAGTGCTATTGCTGCGCCCCACAGGCGTAACAACAGGTATTCGCCCGAGAGTATGCCTGGCTTATGGTTGCCTTCGCTTTGCCCCCAAACGAGCATCACACCCCACCCCATTGCCGCTGCAGCCGCGCGCTTTAGAAAACGCTGCTTACGAGCTTGCGGGGTTCTTTCTTCAGCTTCTTCAGGTGCGTCTATGCACTCTTCGACGAAGCGTATGAACCTTGAGAAGGAGGCATCCGTGTCTTCCAGTCCGGCCAGGGCAGCCCGTAAATCCGATTTGCCTTTTTCCAGCAGCAACGCATCGTCAAATAGGTGTTGCTCGATGAGAGGACTCAGATGATCCATGCCCCAGAAGTCTAATGAGCAGAGGTGGCAAATCTCCGAAACCTCTTTTGACAGTGATGAGTAATCAGATTGGGCGTCTTGCTTCAGGATGCCGTTTGAGACCAAAACGATCTTTTTCTGACAGGTGCGCAAGTGAGCCGGCAAGCGATTGCGGATGTACTCGGTTGCGGCCTGTCGGATGGAGGGATGGATCGCCTGCTGCCCACTGTAGAAGTCATTGCGGTTTACGTTGCCAAACTTGATCACGAATAGAAACGCTTCGGTCTCTCCATCGGCGTTTACTTGTGTAGATAGAACATCGACACCGCCCTGGTTGACCCCGACCTGAGCACGACTCAGCACTGAGTGCCCCATGGCGAGGAGCAGGTCTGGAAGAAGCGCATCCAGCTCGTCACGTTCGCGCAGCCCTGAGAGGTAATGAGAAAGGACTAACTGAATGCTCATTTGTCTGACGCTCTCCACAGATTCTTCATAATTTGCGCATACCGGATCGGGTCGGTGATCCAGGTTTGAGGCAGCTCAATACTCATTTCTTCAGTGAACATTGGGATGATTGCGTCATTGGGCTCGCGGTCAGTCACGTACTCCATCGCTACGCTATTGGAGTATTTGAAATGCTGGGCTGTCGTGATCAGATCAAACAAAGAGTTCTCACGCACCTGTTCCATCATCGATCGATTTTCGTCGCGCCGCAGATATCGGAGGCTGCGCCGCATATCCGATGACATCCGAAGCTCGACTAAGCCGGGAAGTGCATCTAGCTCTGCGGCTTGGGTGACCAGCCGCTCCAACGTGGCTTGAGCGACTTCTGAATGAGCAAAGGGTGAGTGCTCTGCCTCTAGCAGGCGTTTGCACGTGACAGGATATTCTGCAATCAGAAAATCAATTACCCGGGTGGTCATGCGTGTGAAAGGTCGCGCTTCATGAAGACTCAAGACCCAGCCAAGAACGACTGAGACAGGTGCGGTCAGCACACACATCCGAGATGCAACCGCTATGGCAGATGACTCAGGCGCATCAGTGAGATCAAATTTGAGCAACTGAAGGCATTGCAGATGACGAACGCTGAGGTGATGCATTAACGCTTTGCTGATGCTGTGATGTGCTTGCTTGCCTATCCATTCGCAGGCAGCCAACGTGAACAGATCTGAGTCTGCGATTTGTAGCAAACAATTGTTTGCCTCAGCTAGGAGCCTGCCTCGGTCAACTCCCACCTCCTCTGCCTCGCACCAGAGGGCATAAAACTCACTTAGTAGTGCCTCTTCCTTTCCCTGTCGAGCTTCGTTGTATAGCCGCAGGTAAAGGTCATTGAACCGCATCATATCCATCTACCATGAACTCCTGAGGCAAAGGTGATTGCTTGGTACCGGTGAAAACCAGGTTGTCCAGGCCTGAATCGATTAGCCGCCTTCGTTGCGGGACCTCACGGGTTGGTCACCCAGGCAGGTGAGCATTACGTAGTGGCTCTGTGCTACATTTTGCGCCACAAACTACATTGGATTGCCGAATTAAGCCAAGAAGCCACTGCGGCGCCAGGCCATTCATCAGCCAAGGAAGCAGCACCACTCACGACGGATCGCACTGATGTCTTTGCTCATACCTATCCTACTTGCACTTCTGACCAAGCGGTTTTTTCATAGCCGGCTTTGCCAAGGTCAATACAGCTTTTCGGCTACTTATTTCGGCTGGGGCGTTGCGGGAACCGTCGCGATTTCAATTGGTGTTTTTTGGCTACTGGGGCCAATTTTCTTTGAGCAGGATCATGGTAGAGGTGACCGAGCACTGTCGGTTACCTTTCGTATCTGGAGCCTAATCACCACCTTCTATATGACAGGGATTGCATTAGGGCTTAATCAAATCCGTAAAACGGTTACTTCTTCCCTGCTCAAGTTCTACATCATTTTGCTGATTGTCAGCACAGCACTGCTGTTCTTGGTCAGCCTGGCGATAGCACCGGTTTACTGGATTATTTACGCAGTGGGTGCGTTCGTGATGTACAAAATCGATGCAGCTCAAAAGGCGACGGTACACACGAGATAAATCCGCGCGAAATTTACGCGCAAAACGGACACAAAAAGCCGCCCTTTTCGAGGATTCGAGGCTCACCACCCAAGAAGGACGCTCAGGCTTTCAGCAGTTTTCGCATGGCCCTGCACATGGAAAAAAAGCGCCTGGCTACGCACAGCACGTGGCGCCCCGCTAAAATGTAGCTGTATTTCAGGATTGCGAACCAAGTATGGCAAAGGCTCCAAGGAAAAAGTCCGCAAAGGTGTCTCCAACCAACGAAGACCCGCCTGCAAAACGTGGACGGAAAAATGTAGCAAGCCCTGTCTCCACGGGTGATCGTGGTGGTTCATTCGAGCGCCGCGTTCAAGCTGTCCGCCTTCTCGCCATGTGTCTGGGATTGCAGTGCCCAGGTGCTCGTGATGGATTCGTTATCACCCGCTTGCTGTTCCAGGGCCGAGTTTTTGATCACGACACAGACGATTTGATCATTTTCCTCCGACATCCCCTCACCGGGCAGACTGCCAAGCAATGTTTGCAGATGAAGCGGTCCCTGAAGCCCACTGATAATAAAATCTTTAATGAGGCGGTCGGGCTCGCTTGGTTAGATTTCTCCAAGGCTAGTTTTCAACGCAACCTGGACGAACTCCTCATCGTCTATTACGCCGCCAGCATTTCCTCAATGCAGGGAGCCGTAGAGGTCGTCCGTTATGCGATGGTTTCCAGCTCCGCTGACGATTGGCACGTGCGCGTTCACGCAGAAAAGTTTAGTAACGAGAGCAACCGCAAAGCCTACGCAGCGATCAAACACGCGGTGGAGCTCCAAAAAGGTGCAGAGGTGGATAAAGAGGACCTCTACCCCTTTATGCTTCATCTTAAGTTCATGTCACATGACCTGGACTCTGACCGTACCATTGAGGTCGACAATCAGAAACAGCTCATTGGCCAGCGAATTTTTTCCCGTCAGAGCAACGATGTGTGGGCCTTGCTTCAGACCGTATGCGCGGAGCTGAACAGCTCGGCTGGGCAAGTTTGTGAGGACACAGCAGAGCGTCATCTGGGCTCGCTAGCCCTGGAGTTTCAACTCACTCGTTCAATCTTCAATGGCTTCCATGCCGGTCGAGGTGGGGGGCTGGATGGCACAACGGGCACGCTGACCTCCGCCCTCCCTTTAAGTCTTGAGATCCAAGGCCAAATTGCAGAGCTTTTGAAGCCAAAGCGAAGCAACAGTGCAGTCGTCCAAGGCGTTCTTATTGCAGATGACCTCCCCTCAGGTAGCGCTGCTTCTGCAAACTCATTCATATCACGACAACTCGATCAAATCACCGACGGGCAACGTGAGCATCGATATGAGGACAGCCTGAGGCAACTGGAGCTCCTTCAACGCGATTTGGATGACTTCGATGACCATCAGAAGGCCAGATGGTATCTGCTCCGCGGCCTTTCGCTCTGGCATCTGGGCAACGATGAGGCCGCTGCAAAAGATTTCGATAGTGCTGCTAGCCTTTGTGATTCGGATGACCGTATCGCTGCGGGCGCGGTGCGCGCTCGATTGCTTCGGGATGAATACCAGGCAGCACTGGAAATTGGCCGCGCGATGCTGGAAAGGTTTCCTGAGTCCTTTACCGTCTGGGCTGTGACAACCAATGCTCGGCTGCTCGCTGGCGAGCGATTAGATGAAAATGATATTCCGAGCAATTTTGCAGACAAGGCTGCGGCCTGGCAACTGATAGCCTCGTCGCTCGCCGGGATGGGCGACGATGATGGCGCTGTACGTGCGATTCGCATAGCCCTGGACAAGCCAGACTCTTCGTTCTTCATCTTTGAGTCTTACCTTCGCTACGCTATTCGCCTCGCGACGCTGGATGAAGTTCGAGTGAACTGCCGATCACTATTGCCCGGTCATGCTGAGGTCTTATCGGACGCGATGTCTCGCTTCGATGACCGCGACAATACGATCTGGTCTTCTCAAAGCCCCAAAGTAGTCAGCGATGTCATCGCTCACTTGGCCTATGGGATGATACTGCTTCAGCGGCCCTCAGAAGCTATCGAGCTAATCCAGCAAGCAAAAATAAAGGGCGTTCGTGTCACGGACGTCATGACCCGGGTTGAAGTCGAGGCTATGTGCGATCTCGATTGCTGGAAAGAAGTGATCGACCGCTTCGAGGATGCGATCGACACGTTGCCCGATGAGTCCCTACTTCGGTTCGGCCAGGCGTGCATCGCACAATCCCGTCCAGATCTACTGCAACTGGCTCGCGAAGAGGTGGCGCGGCGTACAGAGTCCGACATTGCACCTCGTATTGCGATCATGCTTCGGCACATTCACTGGGACATGTTGTTGCTGCGTGACGATACAAAGGCCGTTCGCACTGAGCTGGAGGAGGCTGGCATCACACCGCTCAGTAATTCTGTCATCGATTTGTGCTTTGCGAGCCGAGCGTATGACGACGAGGTGCTGCAAAATCGTTATGTAGATCGTGTAGCGGAGCTTGCCCCTAAAAGTACTGAGCCGCAGGAGCTTGCAATGGGAGCGCGAGCGTTGCTTCGTGCTCACCGCTATGAAGATGCGATTGGCCTGTTTGAAAAGCTGCTGCCAGCGGATTCGTTTACACCACTGCATGTTGATTTGCTTCACTGTTACACCCTGACAGGTCGACAGGCGAAAGCCCTTAACCTCCTCGAATCGATGCCCGCAACTTGGCGCGATTCGCCCGAAGCTCGAGAGCAGGCGCTGTTCCTCTTCAATAGTGTGGGCGACTGGGCACGCATGCGGACGGTCGTAGAACAGTCAGTCTGCGAGAACCGTAAAAATGCGAACGCCTGGCTCACGCTGATTCGTGTTGCAGCGTGCGAAGGCGTACTCGATTTGGATACGCTCGTCTCGGACATGCCCCGCCATATGGAGGGAACCCCTAAAGACCTGTTGTTATTGGCCAGTATTGAAATGCGTCACGGTCAAGTTGAGAAAGGCTTGAACCGGATCGCCCACGCTGTGCGAAACAATCTCGGCGACGTTGAGCTGGCTGCAACTCACATACAGGTGATGTTGACCTTGTCGCAAGAAGCGACGGAGGTCATGGAAAAGGTTCACCAGGCTCTGGATGTAGTAGAGCCAGGAACCTCCATCGCGCTAGCCGACGAAAGTGGCAGTCTTCAACGTGTCAGCATCGATTTTTCGGGCGCAACGTCCCCATCCTCGGGTGCTGAGTTCATCGCGCCTGATTCGGAGTTCGCGACGAGACTGATCGGTCTGCGTGTGTCAGAAACGGTATCCTTCGACAATCTGATGGGCACTCAGGTGTTGGAGCTTAAGCACATAATGTCCCTTCATCAGCGTCTGCTGGAACTGTCGCATAAGCTTGTCAGAGACTCAGTTGTACCGAGCAAGTCCCTCGTTGCAATGACGATCCCAACAGATGCCAATGGCGAGATGGATTTTTCGATCTTCCTGCAGCAACTCGATCGACATCAATCTCAGGTCGCCGAATCACTTGAGCTTTATGAGCAGCATCCACTCACGCTTAATTTGATCGCCGACCGATTGGGGCGAGATGTCATTGATCTTGTTCGCGGCTGGCCCTTGGACGGCCCCTACCTAGAAGTCTCCATGGGAGTGGGCACAGCTCATGACACCCTCCCCTGTCCACTCCAAGCATCGAGCTGGGTTCTTGATCTCGCCATGCTTACCGAGCTCGCGATGTTCGGCCTTTTGGATGTGCTGAGTCATCTGCCCAAGGTATACGTCAGCACCGCCACACGACGGGCGCTCGACATGAAGATCGAATCATCGGCCACACTGCGCAAGAGTGGCACAATGTTCACACATGAGGGGCAGCTGGGATTCCATGAAGAAACCGAGGAGGCACGCGTTCTCGACCAGGCCTTCCTCCGCAGTATCGACATCGCAATCGCGAGTTTTTGCACTGTTGTACCTGCCTACGGACCACTCCAACCCGCGCCGGAGCTACAGCGACTCCGGGACATACTTTCTACGGAAGAGCATGCGTCTCTCATGCTATGTAAGGAATATGAGGCTGGCCTGCTTACTCTGGATGCACGCCTGCGTCAACTCGCCTCAGTACTAGATCTGCATTCTGCCTCGCCCCAGATGCTACTCAAAGGTTTGGCTGACGCCGGCGCCCTTAGACATGTCGAATATTCATGCGCACTGATCAAAATGATCATCGCACGCCGCGCCTTCATCTCAGTAAGCATCCCTGATCTCATTGGGATGATGGACCAGGGCCTGGCTTTTGCGAACGCAGGTATCAAAAGCCTGCGGGAATATCTCGCGGCACCAACCGTGGAATTCGGATCGGCAAGCTTCACTATCATCGGCTTTATTTGTCAGATGTATGAGTCCGGCAGGTGCACCTTTGCCATGCTGTTGGAGTTGATTGTTCATCTGCTTGAACCTCTATTTCGGCATCCACATTGCCCCGATGATTTTCTCAGCCGAAGCCTCAAAGGATTCTCGCCGTTGCGTGAGCACGGGTTTACGACTACACACTTCGAGCTCATCAAGCGTTTGCTGATCAGGGCCAAAGACGACTCGCAGCATCCGAAAAAGACGAAAACGCTGAATGGCCAGGTTGTTTATCTGCGGATGGCACCGCTATACAGCGTTGAAGACAAGGACGCGTTGCTGGCCCTTACCGTGCCCGCTGCCCCTCCTATGGATGAATCGATAATTTCCGAACAAGGTACTGAACAGGAAAGCACGCAGGATGTGGATATCGTCCGAGAACAAACCACGGGTAATACGCTAGGTGAAGCAGAAGCGCGAGTTAAGACAGGTGATACCGAAGAATAAGCAAGACCACCGATTTGGATAACTTTCGACGTTCACCACCCTGATCAGCTACAAAACTGGACGGTTACAGTGGTGTAGCCAGTGTTGGGGTAACTTCCCGATCAGACGATCGTGATTACGAATTCAACTCACTTAGCAATATTGTTCGAATTCGTGCTGAAGCTCCTTCCCCTCGCCGACAGATAGCGCACCTGAAATACGTTTTTAGATTCCAGGCGAAACAGTCGAGCACTTCAGAAACAGCACATTTTTGGAAGATGCCGAAACAGTTCGACCAGCATAATTGCGCGCTGCTAAAAGCTCACCGCATGGATGCATTGCTCGATCAACGCCTGCATTTTCTCGTCGAGACTTGGCTTTAGCACCATTAGGAAAGCTGCCACGGTGCCCACTAAATGCTAGGGAAGCCAAATGCCGATTCGCCAATCAGATTTGCTCAGCAATAGCTTCAACCGTTCAGCTCAAGGCCCAACAGGCCCGCGCTCTGGACAGCCTACCGTTTTCCTGAGCCATAGCCACCAGGATGCCCCGCTCGCCTTGGGCTTGCAGGAAATGCTCAAGAGGCAAGGATGGGACGTCTATATCGACTGGCAAGATCAGACGATGCCTGCGATACCGGACGTTGAGACGGCGTTCAACATCAAGGTCGCAATTGTCCAAGCGGACTGGTTCTTATTTCTCGCCACACAAAACTCGATGGCATCCCGTTGGTGCCCATGGGAAATCGGCTTTGCTGATGGCAAAAAAAACCATAACCGCATCGCGATCATCCCCACCTCAGATAGCCAGGGCCGCTTTTACGGCAACGAGTACCTGAGCCTTTACAACAAAATTGACGTTCCCAGTAATGGCCTTGGCTTGGCTCTGTTCGACACGCGAGGCAATGGTACTTGGGTGCGCAACCTTTAACTCCACCTCTACGGTAGTGCAAGAGAATGAAAAGGGAACATTTACGGCTCATTGAGACCCTGTCCAAGGAGCTGGCGGAAGGAAACCTCGCAATTTTCGCAGGCGCAGGCTTCTCGCAAGGTGCAGGTTTTGTGAATTGGAAGACGCTGTTGAAGCCAATAGCGGACGAGCTGGATCTTGATATCGACAAGGAAACAGATCTGGTCGCACTGGCTCAATACCACGCCAACGCAAATGGTACTAACCGTTCGAAACTCGATCAGATGTTGGTGACCGAATTTTCGGCAAAGGTTAAAACCACGGATAATCACAAGATCCTTGCGAGGCTGCCGATCCAGACATACTGGACAACGAACTACGACAGGCTGATTGAAACTGCTCTTGAGAACAACGAGAAGATTCCTGACGTCAAGTACACCGTCAAGCAACTGGCCACGACCAAACCAAAGCGCGACGCGGTGGTGTACAAGATGCACGGAGACGTCGAACACGCTTCCGAGGCGATTCTTATCCGTGATGACTACGAACGTTACCACGTGAAAATGCAACCTTTCATCACTGCGCTCAGTGGTGATTTGATTGCGAAGACGTTCCTGTTCCTGGGCTTCAGCTTTACCGACCCCAACCTCGACTACATCTTGAGCCGGGTGCGTATCCAGTACGGGAAACACCAGCGCCAACACTACTGCATTCTCCGAAAGGTCAGCCAGGAAAAGGGCGAGGAGCAGGCTGATTTCGAGTATCGCGAACGCAAGGAAGAGCTTTTTAAGCAAGAGCTGCTTCGTTTTGGGATCAAAGCCATCTATGTCGACGATTTCCCTCAGATCACGGATATCTTGCGGGAGATTGAACATCGTCATAAACGCAAGACCATCTTCATCTCAGGTGCTGCCCACGACTACAGCCCCTGGACAGAGGCCGAAGCCGAACAGTTCGTCTACAAGCTGAGCAAGGCCATCAGCAAAGAACAGTATCGCGTGATCTCCGGGTTCGGTCTGGGCATTGGCAGCGCGGTGATTACAGGCGTCGTCGAGCAAACCATCATGAACGGGCATCGTCTGGACAGCGACCAACTCATCTTGAGGCCCTTCCCGCAAAGCCAATCCGGTGAGCGGCCGTTGAAAGAGCTGTGGACGGAATATCGCCGGGACATGCTCGCTCATGCGGGTATCGCTCTCTTCCTCTTTGGCAACAAGGTCGAAAAGGATGGCGAGGTAGTACCGTCCAACGGCATGCGCGAGGAGTTCGATATCGCGGTGGCCAACGGCGTTTTTGTCATTCCGATAGGGATCACGGGCTCGATCTCGGCAGACCTCTGGAAAGAGGTTATTGAGTCGTATGACGAGACGAAGTACGAGCATGGAAAAAACATCACTCCCCTGCTCCACGAATTGGGCGCTAAAGGCACTGACCTGGCACGTGCCCACGACATCATCCTCCAACTGCTGCCCCTCATTTAAGGACGACCATCATGGCAAGAAAGGTATTTTTCAGCTTCCAGTACGAAGACGTGCAGCGTGCGATGAACGTACGCAACAGCAACGTCATCGCCTCCGACGACAAGGTGGGCTTTATCGACAAGGCCGAGTTCGAAGAAGTCGAGCGCAAGGGCGAAGCGGCCATCAAGCAATGGATCAATGATCAGCTGTATGGCACGAGCGTCACCGTGGTGCTTGTTGGGGCAACGACGGACAAAAGCAAATGGGTGAAATATGAGATTGAGCAAAGCATTGAGCGAGGCAATGGCATCCTGACCGTCGATATCAGCAGTATTTCAGATTTCAAAGGCAACACGTCCTCGTGCTGTGCGCTTCGCGTATCAGGAGCACCTCATTACCTATGGAAGAACAACGGCCGCGAAGACCTTGGCAAATGGATCGAGGCAGCTGCGACGGCTGCTGGCAAGCCATGAATAAACACGAGGCGCCGGTAGGCGCCTCTTTTTACAGAATAGGGATTGTCTGATGTACCTAGGCTTTGAAATCGAACATTACGTACCGACCAATCATTTCATTGAATTTCAAATCGACCGCTACGTTGATAACGCTGAGACTCGAATTGGTAATCTCGCACGATTTATCATCGGCTCTTACAACCGGCGCATTATTTTGGACGCCGAAGCATTGGCGGCCGTAATTTTTCCTGAAACGCATTATGACGTTTTTCTTTCCCATTCTCATGCTGATCAACGTAACGCTATCGATCTTGCACTTGCGCTTGGAACCCACGGATTGAAGGTCTTCGTCGACTCGACCGTCTGGGGCTTTTATGGCGATCTCGTTCGGATGATCATCGCCGAGACACGCCCACTCGATGACGAGACGAAAGAAGAACACGTCAATCGCATACATGCCGATGTCCACATGATGCTGGCAGGTGCCCTGCACCGTACGATTGCCAGAGCTGAGACGTTCGTTTTTGTGCGTTCTGAAGAGTCTGTTCCTTTGAGTTTTGGCGACAAAGCGAGAACTCTGTCACCCTGGCTCTACTCCGAGCTACAGTTCAGCTTCCAGGTCCAGCATGCCACCCCCAAACGAATTCAAGAGCGGATACAGGGCGCTACTCTGGATGGCGTCAAAGGGTTCAACAACATGAGTCTTGAGAGCATGCAACATCTCATGGCGTTTAGGGCATTTAACGACCACTTGCCTTCTGTGCATGGCGACAGTCTGCGCGACTGGCTCGTTCAATTGCCGACAAGTATCCAAGGCAATGGCTTACTGGACTTGCTCTATAGTCGATTCGACCTGCCTGGACAATACCGACGCCGCAGGGAGTCACTGAAGCTTTAACTTCTAGCCCGCATAAAATTGACTTGGTCTACTGCCAGGTTTGCTTGTACTCGGGGTGCGGTTTTCCGCATCCTTGAGGAACTGACCGATAGCCATATGCGTTGTCCAGCATCTCGCGAAGAAAACACTCCCTGGAATGCATTGATCAGCATACCTGGCCACCCAAGTGCAGACACGGTCTCAGCATTTAAATGGCTAATCTCACTGACTTTCCCACCCGCTTTTCAGTCGACGTGACCAATCATTTTTGTCGAATTTTACCATCCCTTTGCGTGTCTCCATGACAGGCAGAGAACGGCCAATAATGGACATTCGGATTAGACCCGCTTCCGGCCACAAGCGGAAAACTCTGTTGGGTGTCGTAAATTCAGACCTTAACGTCGGTCGTTCCAGTCACTGACCAATAGGCTTCTGACTCCCAGCGAACGGAGATGGTGTGCCAATGCTTGACGGTCTTAAGTACGTTCGCAGCCTCAAGATCATTGGCGTCTAACGGTCGCCATCCGAGCCCTCGTCGAAATCCCCCCGCAAGCCGAACAGTTATTGGGTATTTGTTTAAGAGACTCATCTGAGCATCAGCGAGGGGATTCGAATTTGCACCTCCCTCTGACGTTGGATTGGCTAACTGGACGGCGTCATCTTCCCAGCCACAAAGGGGACAGATTTCGTACGAGCCATACTCGCATTCCAAGGTTACGAAACCGCAGCAAGGGCATGGTAGATCACACATACGACATCACCTGATTTTTGGTCTACCGGTATCGGTCAAGTGCCCTTTTACTCGGGTCGGAGATTGTAAGAGCTACTTACCGACGGTCAAGGTCCGCTCTGGGCCGTTTTCCGCCTCTCACATATCGAGTGCCGCCGGGGCCTGTCTTATTATCGCGGAACAACAATGACCATCGGCGTCGGCGCCGCCGGTGGCATCATCATCCCTTCGCTTTTGACGACAGTTACACCGTGTTTCTTGATAGTTTCATACACCTGTTCTGTCGCTGCAGAGTCGTTATAGCCCCCCTCGTCAATGACCACTGTCAACGCGCTCTGACGTCGCTGCTCGATGAGTTGTACCTGCTTGGTCCGGATGTACGATTCCCAGGCAACCTTGTCCAGCGAGGACAAATCGATACGCAGGATTTCCGTGTACTTAAGCGCCGAGGCATCCCAGCCAAAGACATTGATCTGCTCCTGGGTCAGGGCGAAGGTGCAAAAATGGTAACCACCGGTGGTGGACCCCGGGGTGGAAACAATCAACGAGCAGCGTCCATGCTGTACGATCGTCCCCTTGATATCCGGAAAATCCTTGACGACCTGGGCCGGGAACTGCGCTCGATCATAATAGATGGTTGCCCTGTCGAGGGGGGTGGTGTTGCAACCAGACAACGCGACAGCTACGCCTATCGTCAGGCTGGCAAGAAAATTACGCACGTATCACTCCTGTGGGGCTTTCGAAGCATTCAATTAGGCCTGGCTCAAACGCGATACAGATTGCGACGGAATCACGTTGCGCTAAGTTAATCCGTAGGAAGGCAAAAAGCCATCACTCCATTCTGGCCCTTATAGACGAATTCGGTTCCAGTCCATGGCCCTAAGATTCGAACCTTTTTTTACCACTTCATTTTTCAATAGCTCTGCTCAATCGTCCGCGTTCGGCCAGAAGCAGCCGCTCAACCGGGCGTTGTTTTCGCTCTTGGTGCACCTTCGCGCAAACTTTAATCCTGCAATGGACGTCATCCTCATCACTAGCTACGATCGCCAATCCGCGACCATTGATCGACGCGATGAACCCAGTCCAACTGTCCACAAGCCAACTTAGTGGCAAGGAGAGTCCGAGTTGAGCGAAAAGGAATTGTTTCCCTTGCCCCCCGAGAACAGAGACTTTAAGAGAAGCGTTGAGTTAAGCAGCTCTGTTGAAGATCCTTTGACCGTGGTGCCCATGGTCGCAAATACCCAATCGTGGGCGGACACCTCTGCGACTAGGGCTATGGCGGTAGCCAAGTCCTGGGAAGAAAGCCCTACGGCGAAAGCCATGGCGGCGGCAGTCAGATCCTGGGAAGACAACCCAACGGCGAAAGCCATGGCGGCGGCAGTCAGATCCTGGGAAGACAACCCGACGGCGAAGGCCATGGCGGCAGCAGTCAGATCCTGGGAGGAAAGTCCCGCAATGAAGGCTATGGCGGCCTCCACTGCTTGGAAAGGAAATTCGGCTTTCAAAGCGGCGATAGCAGCGGTCAAGTCTTTGGAAGCTTATCCAAGGATGAGAGAGCTTGCGGGACCGACTCTGACCCTAGCTACATGGGGATTCTCAGGAGAGGTAACTGTCGACGCGGTACTCGAGGAGTTAGCGACTCGAACCAACACTCCATTTGAGCAAACTGCAGAAGAGCCGAACGAACTGCTCCAGAAGGGTGAGCGTCGGAGCCCGTTAGAATTGGCTGATGTATCTTCGGTTGACGTGGCTTCAGACCCTGCATCCAATCAGTCTCTCAATGGGATACCAACATGGATTCTGTTGTTCTGGCTCTACATCGTGGCCCCTCTGGTGTTTGTGATGGTTAATTGGGAAAGCGCGCGGGTAGGTTTGGCCGATTTGAATGCACGACTTCCCCAGACTGAATCGCTTGCGGAAATTAGAAAATTTATCCGTACCGAGATAGCCGGTAAGCCAAGCGACGTTCGGCTAGTTAAAGGGAAAAACGTACGTCTGAGAGAGAGGCCGGGAATGAAGGCCGACGTGATACTGCTTTTGCCACCGGATGCGATAGTGGTTGTACTTGGCAAGGAGGATAGAAACTGGCTATACGTCTCATATGAGCATCAGGGCTACATGATAGATGGATATCTTTCGACAAAGTTTTTGAAGAAGGTACGGAAGTAGCTTCTGGTCAGCGCCTAGGTAACGTTCGTTTTTGACCAATTTTGGTCTTTCACCAACGTCAGCTATGGGTTGATAGCTGCCCTTCGCAACAGGCAACTATCGGCCAGAGTCTCAACTCATGCATTTACGCCTGCAGCTAATTCAGAGTGCACAGTTTCTCCATGAGCGCCCCCAGGTAATGCATGTCTGCCCCCTGCTCAATCTCCGAGTTCTTCGAGGTTGTCGACGTAGCGCAAACCCTTTTCGGCCAGGCGCACGCGCATGTTGTAGATGTCCAGACCTAGCTCACCTTTGGCCAGGCGCAGGGTCTTCTGCTCTTCCAGATCGGCTCGTGTGCGGCTGGCAATGACCACCTGCAGGACTTCTTCGCGCCGGATGATGACCACGCCATCGTCATCGGCGACCACCACATCTCCCGGATGAACCAATTGCCCGCCGCACACCAGCGGCAGATTCACCGACCCCAAGGTCTCCTTGATCGTGCCCTGGGCACTAATCGCCCGCGACCAGACCGCAAAGCCCATCTCGCGCAAAGTGTGGGTGTCGCGCACGCCGGCATCGAGCACCAGCGCGCGCACGCCGTGGGCTTTGAGCGAGGTCGCCAGCAGGTCGCCGAAGTAGCCGTCGGTGCATGGCGAACTCGGCGCTACCACGAGAATATCGCCGGGACGGCATTGCTCTACCGCTACGTGGAACATCCAGTTATCACCCGGAGCGACCAGCACCGTGACTGCCGAACCACTGACAACGATGCCTTGCTGGATCGGCCGGATCGACGTGCCCAGCAGACCTTTGCGCCCCTGCGCTTCATGGATGGTCGCGACACCAAAGCGCTGCAATTCATCGATCAGCGCCGGATCCGCCCGAGGAATATTGCGCACGACAATCCCGGTTTTTCCAATGTGCTCGCTCATGCCAGGTTCTCCGTGACCCGTGGGAAGATGCTCTGGTAGCCCTCGCCGTACACGATGTTACGGGTCGAGGTGATGCCGACGTTGCGCTTGGCTTGCACGCCGCGTTGCAGGGCCACGCGGGTGTAGTACTCCCACAGATGTTCCTGGCCGGCCATGCATTGGATCGCCGCGTACTTCTTGTCCCAGACCTCTGTGATGTCCAAGAGCACGTCCGGGCGCCATTCGCATTGCTCGGGCTGGTGGGGCTCGAAGCTATATACCGGCGGCGCACCGACGATTTTCTCGCCCGGTTTGTAGCCTTCAGCTTGGGCGATGATGCGCGCCTCCTGCGTCAGGTTCATGGCCAGCGGGTGGTCATAGTTGTACGGGTCTTTCGAGGAATGGCTGAGGACAAATTCCGGCTGGACCCGACGGAACACATCAGCCAGACGAAACAGGGTTTCCTTGTCGGCGCGCATCGGGTAATCGCCGATATCGAAGAACTCGACGCTCGCGCCCAGGATGTCCGCGGCGGTCTGGGCCTCCTGACGGCGGGCGGCTTTCACCTTGTCTTCGTTCATCTCGCCCTTGCGCCACAACTTGGCGGACTCACCGCGTTCACCAAAGGACAGGCAGACGATGTGCACGTTGTAGCCCTGCTGCGCATGCAAAGCGATGGCGCCGCCGGCCCGCCAGACGAAATCGGCTGAGTGGGCGCTGACGACCAGCGCGTTTTTGGGTGAATTGATCATTGCGGGTGCTCCTCTCTATTCAACGGATGTGGACTTCTCTGACGATCAGCACTCAATCGCCACCGCCCGGCGAACTCAGCCCGAACATGCCGCCGAAACTCAGTTGCACGTTGAGTCCATACGCCAACATGTTCTTGGGCACGGTTGCGGTTTTCGGCAGGCCGGAGTTGTCCGGATTGACGATGTACTGGATGTTCGGCATGACGATTACGCCCGGAATCAGATGCCAGCCGTAGTTGAGCTCGAAAGAATATTCGTGGGGATCGTTGCTGCCATGCCCGCCGGCCTTGGCCCGTGCATCGCGCAGAAACGCCCTTTCCTTGTCGGTGAGATTGAACAGCGACGCCGACAAGCCAATGGTGTCCCGTGGTCGCGACGCCGTTGGCCCGGTCAGCACAAAGCCGCCGAGGAACTGCTGACGCATGATCTCCTCGTCTTCGAGTTGCTGGACGACACCGCCGAACACCGTCAGATTGCGCGTGGAATTCGCATCAGGTCGCCAGACCACACGGTCCCCCAGCAGATAGACGCCTTTGCGCTCGTCGTTAACCGTGCGTGCGGTCCCGCCGAAGCGTCCGAGTGAACGACCCGCGGTGTTGTAATACGGGTCCGGCCGCGGCGCAGTGCTGACATAGGCGCCGGCCTTGACCTCGAACTTGCCGGGCTCGACCCAGCCCCACTCCAGCGGTACGGTCACGCCGTTGGCCTCGGCAATGGAAAAGTCCATGCCGTTACTGGCGGAGGTGCTGGGGTTGACCTCATACACACCGGTTTCGACATAGGTATGCGGCGTCGTGCGGTAACGCGTGTTGATGCCCCAGGTCGCTGAGGGCAGCAAGCTATAGCCCGCTTCCGAGTTGATTAGCCGCGGGACGCCGCAGGTGTTACCCGCCTGAAACTGGCAGTTGGTGCTCAATTTGGCGTAGTAACTGGTGGTGCCCAGTCGACCCACAATCACATCCAGTCGGTCGTCCAGCAGCTTCTGTTCAAAGGCGAACAAGCCCAGATGCCAGTCGGGAAACTCGTTTTTGTAGATGTGTTGCTGCTTGGGAAACGTGCCGGTGACATCGTGGTTGAGGCCGAAGCCGTAATCTTTGTAGACGGTGAAGTGGAAGCTGCTACCGGACGTGCCGACCAGCTTGTCCAGGTTGAAGTCGGCGCCGATGTTGAACTGGCCCACGTTGGTGTGGCCTTGCTCGACGGCACCGCGGGTGTTCCTCGCGTATTGGTTGATCAGGTTGGCGCGCAGGAATATGCCCTGATCTGCCAGCTCTTGCAGTGCGGCACCCAGGCCCGTGGCACGGGTTTGCGGTTTTCCCACGGCGGTGGTGGCTGGGGCTTCCAGCGTGTCAGACGGTGCTCCCGGAAGACGGTTGGACGCTGGGGTAGTGGCGGCCAGGCTAGTGCCATGGATCAATGAAGTAAGTACGCCGAATGCCAGAATTTTTGTTGTTGTTATATTCATGAGTCGAGTTTCCTCACCGCAATCGCAGGTGCGCGTCACCCTTGCGCATCAGGCAATCCGGTAAATGGTGTTGTTAGAGGTGGGGAATATCAGGCGTCGCGGTAGCCCGCATCCAGCTCGCTTTGCAGGCGCTTGCGGTCGATCGCGTTTTCCCATTTGCCCACCACCAGGGTGGCTACGCAGTTGCCGGCAATGTTGGTGAAGACGAATGCCGAAGCGAGGATGCGGTGGACACCGAGAATCAGCGCGATGCTGCTGACAGGAATCGACTTGGTAGCAGCCAGCGTCATTGCCAGCACCGCAATGGCAGAACCGGCCACACCGGCGCCACCTTTTGAGGTCACCAGCAGCACAAAGAGCAGTGACAGCTGTTGTTCCCAGCCCAACGCCGTACCCGTGGCCTGGGCCAGGAAGACCGCAACCGCGGCGAAGTACAGGCAGGTGCCATCGTGGTTGAAGCTGTAGCCGGTCGGCAGCACCAGCCCCACGACTGACTCTTCCACCCCGAGGCGCTTGAGCTTGGAGATCAGCTGCGGGAACACACTTTCGGAGGAGTTGGTGCCGATCACCAGGATCAGTTCTTCACGGATGTAGCGCATCAGCTTGAGCAGGTTGAACCCGGCGTACCAGGCGATCGGTGCCAGCACGATCAGAAAGAAAATCGCGCAGGTCAGGTAAAACTCGCCCACCAGCGCAGCCAGCGGTACCAGTGATTTGAGACCGAATTTGGCCACCGTGAATGCGATGGCACCAAACGCGGCAATCGGCGCCAGTTTCATTGCCAGACGAATGACCCAGAACAGCGCCTGAGAGACTGTTTCAACGACGTTCAGTACAGGCTGCGCCTTGTCGCCCAAGGACGCCAGGCCACAGGCGAACAACACCGAGAACACCAGGATCTGCAGGATCTCACCTTCAGCGAATGCCCCCGTGGCCGTTTTCGGCACCAGGTTCAGCATGAACTCGCCCAGGCTCATGCGAGCGGCCGGGTGCACCGCTTCACCGGCGTTCTGCAACAGCGCAGGGTCGATGTTCATCCCGACGCCAGGCTGCAGAATATTGATCGTCACCAGCCCGATCACCAGCGCGATGGTCGTCACCACCTCGAAATAGACGATGGCCTTGATCGCAATACGACCGACCTTGCCCAAATCACGCACGCTGGCAATACCGTGGGTGACCGTGCAGAAGATGATCAGGCCGACCACCATCTGGATCAACCGGATGAACACGTCACCGAGGGGTTTGAGCGCCTGGCCGACGTCGGGGGCCAAGGCGCCGACGGCGACGCCGAGGACCATGCCCGTCAGGACCTGAAAAGTCAGGTCTTCATAAAACCGACGCGAACGCCGGGGTGAAGTGGCAATGGCTGGCGAGATGATACGAGTCATATCGGACTCCAAAATGAAAGTTTAGGCGGCTGGACACCGCTCAATCGGCGTCGCTGCCCAGCAGCTTGCGCGCTGGGGCGAACACTTCTTCTAGGCTCAAACGCCGGGGCAACAGCCCCTGCTTCATACACGCCTCGATGGTGAAATCGAGGGGGCCCGCCAGACGGTCGAAACCGAACAGCGTTGGGTGTGGCGTATCAGCACCTGGCGCAGCGGTGATACTGCGACGGTCGGCCTCGCGTAAGAGGGCAAACGCGCGCCTGATCGCTTCTGGCTGTCGTGCACAAGCATTTTCACTGGCCACGATCAAGTGGTTGATCGGCATGAAGCGATGCTTGCGCCACCAGGCCAGGTCGCGGTCGGTGGCATTGCCGATAACCGGGACAAACTCATCGCCGGTCGGCAAGTCATTGCCCAGAATCGCCGCGTCCACGTCGCCGTCGCGCAACATCTGCACCGCCCCTTTCGTGCTGGCAGCCTGCTCGACGAACGAAGGATTACGATACTCCTGAACATGCGCCGGATCATGGGTGACCCAATGCACCTTGGAGATGTCCAGGTCGAAATCTTCGGCAAGGTGCGCCCGAACCCACATGCCCGTGGTCTGCGTATAGGCACGGACCCCGATGCGCCGGCCAGCCAGATCAGTTTCGGCGGGCACGCTACGCGGACCGTAACCGATCAGGCAGCCACGCTGGAAGCGCGAGGCGACCACGGCCGGCAACAACACCACGGGACGGCCGTAGGCAATGGCCTGCAGCGCGGTCACCACTGCCAGTTCGCAGAGATCGTAAGCCTGATCGCGCACCATGGGGGCGAACGCCTTGTGCACCACCGGGATGTCCTGGAAATCCAGATTCACCGCGGAATCGACCAGGGCTTTGGAGCGCAACGCCACAGTGTGCGGGTAATGGCCGAGCACCGTGCGCAAGGTTGGAACGGGCTTCATCAACGCGGCTCCGATGGGGAGAACGGATACAGGCGCCGGGCCGTGCCACTGGCGATTGCCTGCTGTTCCTGCACTGACAGCTCCGACAGCACCGCGCGGGCGGTGTCGGCCAGTTCGGCCAGAGTGCCGGCCGCCGCGGGGAAATTCGAGCCCCAGGCGATATGGTCGGCCCCAAACGCCGCAATGATCGTGCGCAGGAAATCGATCGGTGTCGACTGGCCTTCGGTTGCTGCCGCTAGGGTTCGGTTGGTCAGTTTCAGATGCACACCCGGGAATGCCGACAGTGCGAGCAACGCCTGTGCGGCGTCGTAGGGCGCACCTTCGGACAGCACCGGCCGCGCACAGTGGTCGAGCAATACGATCGCCTTGGGGAAGCGCTCAAGCAGACCACGCAGGGCCGGAATCCCTTCCATGGTCATTTGCAGACACACCGGGATAGCATGCGCTTCAGCAAAGGCCCAGGCGGGATAGGAATCGGCGTGGCCCAGCCAATCGCCCTGGCCCGGCATGGTGCTGCCGGTGGTGAACAAGCGGAAACCCGACAGTCCTTGTTCCTGCCAGTAAGCAATTTTTTCCACCGCATCGGCGGCGAGCGCATCGAGCGAGTAGACACCTACCAGGCGATCCCGGTGCGCCCGCACAGTGTCGGCAACATAACGGTTGTCGTGCCCGTAAACCGTCGAGGCCTGAACCACGACTGCCTGGGCAATGTCCGCAGCGTCCATGGCGCGCAGCAGGCTGTCTGCATCGACCGGACGAGCCTGCGACCATTCGGACTGATGGCCGCCAATGGGATCAGTGGGGTAACGCGCGCTATCGGGAGAAATCACATGAGTATGGGTATCAAGCAGCTTCACAGACGCCTCGGCTCCATAGGTGGTCGGGTATTTGAATTAGCTATTGATTCAGTTATCCAGCAATCATTAACCAATCCGTTGTGGGCTAACTATCCATGGATGTATACGAGAGGGGAAATTCGAATTACGCTCAGGCCATTGGTTTTTGCTAAAGATTAATAAATGAATACGGTCTACTCGTTAAACCTGCGCCACTTGGGCGCGCTGCTTGAAGTCGCGCACTCAGGCAATATCAGCATGGCGGCGCGGACGGTCAATCTGTCGCAACCCGCCTTGGCCCAGGCCATCACCAAGATCGAACGGATACTCGATGCGAGTCTGTTCGAGCGTCGCTCAGGCGGCGTGGCGTTGACGGACGCCGGCAACCTGTTCGTGGCGCGTACCCAACGGGCGCTGGCCTACCTGGCCCATGGGGTGCGCCTGATCCGCCGCGTGCCGGGGAAACCAGCGCTTGCCCATCTCGAACAACGCTTGACCATGAGTCAGCTGCGCGCATTGGTGTCCGTCGTCGGGGCCGCCAGCTATACCGGCGCGGCTGCACAACTTGGCCTGTCCCAACCGTCGCTACACCGGGCGATGCGGGAGTTGCAGGAGATCGTGGAGATCCCCTTGCTGGAGCGCACGGGACGGGCCATCCAGCCCACCGCCACGGCCGGTCGTCTCGTGCATTTCGTACGTCTGATGCTGGCGGAATTACGTGCAGGGATCGACGAGATCGCCACCCGCAACCAAGGCCAGGGCGGCACACTGCGCATTGGCGTTTTGCCCGTCGCCCGCGCCTACTTTCTGCCCAAAATCCTTGCAGAGTTCTGTATCCGATGGCCGGCAGCATCGGTGGACATCGTCGAGGGTCCCTATGCCGAATTGCTCACGCACTTGCGTCAGGGTGATATAGACCTGCTGATTGGTTCACAGCGCGAACAGGTCCCGGCGCATGACGTGACCCAGGAACCGTTGTTCGACGACGAACTGGTGATCGTCGGGCGTGCCGGCCATCCGCTGCACGGCAAGCGTCAACTCGCCACGGCTGACCTACTGAATCATCAGTGGGTAATGCCGGCTCCTGGTACGCCGATGCGAGTGAACTGGGAACGGATGTTCGAGGAACGCGGGCAGCCCCCGCCAACCCTGCGGGTGCAGTGCGGGTCCATCACCATCAAGCGTGGCCTGATGCTAGAAGGTGATTGGTTAACGCTGATGTCACGCGATCAATTTCGCCTGGAAAGCCAGGCTGGGCAACTGGTAGAAATTAGCTCGACCGGTACGGGCATCTGGCGAACCATCGCCCTGACGCGTCGGACCGACTGGCGACCTACAGCACTTCAGACATCGTTCATTGAACTGTTGAAAAGAGTGGCAGCACAGATGCGTATCACATCAGGAGATGCCCGGAGACTTTTTTGAAATCGGTATCTGGCGTCGCTCACGCTACTCACGGGTGCCTGCATGGCCGACTAGAACAGTCCACCTGGCCCGTGCGAGTGGCTCACATCTCTCGTATACCCGATTGGGCCTATGGGCATCACCATCCGAGACCTTGAAATTGAGACCCATGGTGAGCTTGATCTGCGCGGTTTCTTGGGTCTGGACGAAAGCGTTAACCCTGGCTTCGACGAAATCAGCTACGTCGTGCACATTCACACCGATGCCCCATCCGAGAAAGTGGAAGAGCTGCACCGCGTCACCAAAACGTCCGTGAA
Organism: Pseudomonas sp. SDO5532_S415; assembly: GCF_054071155.1. Lineage (NCBI taxonomy): Bacteria > Pseudomonadati > Pseudomonadota > Gammaproteobacteria > Pseudomonadales > Pseudomonadaceae > Pseudomonas > Pseudomonas sp. SDO5532_S415. Next base: position 57,108 of record NZ_JBSVWS010000001.1, read on the forward strand.
TCTCGCCAACTTCTCCAAGGCGATCCGCATGGTGCCGAAGCTCGAAGTCGTTACCGGCTAGAGAAGCCTACTTTCCAATGAAGTAAAGGCACGCTGACAAGGTGATTAGGGAGCCGAGGGTCGATATCAAAATCGTACTGGACACTAGCGAACCGTCGCGGCGATAAAACTCGGCAAGCATGAATGGCCCCGTACCGGTAGGCAGAGCACTCAGGAGCAGAGCAGCTTGTGCCCACATCAATGGCAAGCGGAATACGTAAAACGCTAGCACCCACGTTATCAGTGGATGGGCAATCAGTTTGATGAGTACCAGCCCCATGCCTCGCTCCTTTCTGCCCTTATGTCGATGAGCGAGGAACAGTCCAAGTGAAACCAGTGCGCACGGCCCCGTTGCGGCAGACAGCATTTTGAGCAACTGATGCATCGCGGTAGGCAATGGCTGTGCAGTCGTCGTCCAAAGCGCACCCAGTATCGGTGCAACCACGATGGGATTTTTGGCCAAGGCCAAACCTACCTTGCCTACCGCTTTGAAGAGGTTCTTCTCATTCTGAAGGCTCACTTCGATGCAGACCACCGAGATAGAAAACAGGAAGCAGACCACGATCAGGCAAGCGATCAGGGCCGGTTCCATGCCGGCTTCTCCGAACACTAGTAGGCACAACGGAATACCCATGTACCCAGCGTTGGCATAGGACGCACTCAGTCCCAGTACGCTGGCATCGGTTAGATTGCCAGAGCGTCGCAAGCGCCACACCAGTGTCAGGCAGAATAAACCGATCGTAGATAGCCCATAAGTGGCAATGAATCCCGGTTGCCAGATCTGCTCCCACACGACTGTGGCCATGGCTTCAAAGAGCAAGGCCGGCAGGCATAACCAGACCACCATGCGGTTGATTTCCGTGGCCGCATTGGGCCCTAAAAGTCCCAGCCGCCGACAGGCGAAGCCACTGAGAATAAGTGCGAAGACAGGAAGGATGATATTCAGAACAGAGGCCATCGGCCGGATAACTCACATGGGTGGTGACTGGAACTCAACGGGAGAGTCGCGCAAAAGCGTCCAGCCCTTCATGTGAAGGGTTTGAATCACTGAGCCGCGAAGCGCCGTGGGGGTACCCGTATCGGCGCCGAGTCGTCATGTCGAACGGTGTTAGATCAGGAGGCTCAACGTCAGCTCATTGAGAATGAGCATCACCCTGTCCCAGGTACTCATCCAGACGGGAGGCCAGGTATTCGCGCGCCTTGGTGGTGTGCAGGTCCGACAACTCTCCGGCTTTCACCGCATCACCTTCAGCGATGGCCTTGGCGATGGCTTCATGTTCGTCCCAGATGGACTCACGCTGGGAGGCGGAGGACTGCAGCACCGTGCCCATCGCACGACGCAGGTGCACCCAATAGACCTGCGCACTCTCGGCGATCAGTGGGTTTCCGGAAGCGGCGTAAATGTCGTGGTGGAAAGCGACGTCAGCATCGACCATCGCCTTAAGGTCCTTGCCCCGGGATACACGACGACCCGTTTCAATGATTTTCGGGTCCATCTGATGGCGATTTTCCGCGGCCATTTTCGCAGCCAAGTTGTCCAGCGCACCCCGGATCAGATAGAGGTTTCGGATCGAGGCCACGGTCAGCGGCGTAACCAGAACGCCTTTGCCTGGAGCGTCCTGAACCAGACCGTCTTTTTTCAGCAGACGAATGGCCTGCAAGACAGGAGAACGTGAAACGTTCATTTGCTCGGCAATCTCTTCCTGCGTGAAACGAACACCCGGTGCCATCGTTCCATCACTGATTGCGTCGAGTAGCGCCTTGTAGACCTCGTCTACATAGTCGGGTCGCGCCTGGATTCTCTGCAGCTTCGTTGTCATAGCGGTCAGTTGAGCCTTCGGTGGCTTGATAGCGACGCTCATTGTCCATGTTCTCCAAAATGATTCCAACGGGGCGTATTGACATTCTTGTGAGCCAGGCCAAGAATGAATTATCTGTATACAGAACACAGTACGCAGAAGTCAGAATATCGAAGACGGACGAGGATTACCAATGAAAGTGTTCTACGACAAAGATACCGACCTGGCTTTGCTGGAAAGCCGACGGGTAGCTGTCATCGGTTACGGATCGCAAGGGCATGCGCAAGCGTTGAACTTGCGTGATAGTGGCATCGACGTAGTTATCGGGCTGCGGGCTGGCGGCAGTACCTGGAACAAGGCGGAAAAAGCCGGGTTGCCAGTCATGGAAGTCAGAGAGGCCGTACGCGGTGCGGACCTGGTGGTGATGTTGATCCCGGACGAATCGATTGCCGAGGTCTATACCCGGGAAGTGCAACCTTTCATCCGGGAGGGTGCGGCGCTGGTCTTCGCCCATGGCTTCAACATTCATTACGGGCAAGTAGCGCCGCGCAGCGATCTGGATGTGTTCATGGTTGCGCCCAAGGCACCCGGTCACACCGTGCGCTCAACGTACGCTGCCGGAGGTGGTGTTCCTGCTCTGATCGCGGTTTCGCAGAACGTCTCCGGCCTCGCGAAAGATCTCGCACTTGCCTTCGCCTCGGCGATCGGGTCCGGCAAGGCCGGCATTATCCAAACCGATTTCCGCGAGGAAACCGAGACTGATCTTTTCGGCGAGCAGGTGGTTCTTTGTGGCGGTGCCGTAGAACTGATCAAGGGTGGTTTCGAGGTTCTGGTGGAGGCCGGTTATTCACCTGAGCTCGCCTATTTCGAATGCCTGCACGAGCTGAAGCTGATCGTTGATCTGCTCTATGAAGGTGGCATTTCCAATATGAACTACAGCATTTCCAACAACGCGGAATTCGGGGAATACATCTCCGGGCCGAAGATCGTAACCCCCGAGACCAAGCAGGCTATGCGCAAGGTCCTTGCCTTCATCCAGGACGGCTCGTATGCCAAGCAATTCATTCTTGAAAGCAAGGCTGGAAACTCGCTGCTGACCGCACGCAGAAATCAGCTCAAACGCCATCCCATCGAAATTGTTGGCGAGCAACTGCGAGCGATGATGCCTTGGATCAAAGCGTCCGCCTTGGTTAATCAAGCTCATAACTGATTGATTAAGAGGTAAATACCCAACCGTCAAAAGCAGCTCGTTTAGCGTCATTGCGCTCAAAATATCTGTATACAGAGTTCCGTAGCCTGAGCTCAAACAAAAACAAAACGGAGACAAGGTCATGACCGAGAAATTCGAACAGCACGAAGCCAACCAATCCACCGGCACCGGTGCACCCATTGCCAAGAAGCTCATCGCCTATGGTGGGTACCACACCAATAATGTGCCGGAGCATGATCCCGAATTGACAGAGACCGGGCCTGGTACGCCGATGGGTGAATACCTGCGTCGTTTCTGGCATCCGGTTTGTATGGCGATTGAACTGACCGACACGCCACGTTTCTTGAAGATTCTTGGCGAAGAGCTGGTCGCATTCCGAGATGGCAGTGGCCAGATCGGGGTCCTGCATGCCCACTGCTGTCACCGGGGGGCATCCTTGGAATATGGGGCCATCCAGGAGCGCGGCATCAAGTGCTGTTACCACGGCATGGTGTTTGATGTGGATGGTGCCTGCTTGCACGTTCCCTTCCCCGCCGGTGAGGAAAAAGAGGCGGAAAAATACGCCTGCTCGATCCGCCAGGGCGCGTATAAGGCGTTCGAGCGTCATGGCCTGGTGTTCGCCTACATGGGCCCTCCGGACGAAGAGCCGCCATTCCCTGAATGGGAAGAAAACTTCACCGTCGCCGAAGGGGATGAGCTGGTTCCGTATAGCAACTTCCAGCATTGCAATTGGATGCAGGTTCAAGACAACGCCGCAGACAATTTCCACCCTACCGCCTTGCACTCAGCCAAAAACGTGGTGAACAAGAACTTCCAGGGGACAACCTTCGATGAGGTCGGCGCAGCCTCCATGGAAGTAGCACCTGACATGCAATTCATTCCTGTACACCAAGGCCGCAGCCTTGCCTGTGCCGGCGCACGTCGAGTGAACGACGACAAGATGTTCCTGCGCATCCAGCATCAGGTACTGCCTAACCTGAGCTTGCATGCGTACACCTCTGAAGATGGATCGGCGAAGAAACTCTTCAGCCGATTCCACATCGTCCGCTGGACTGTTCCGGTCGACGACGAGAACAGCAAGATGATGGGCTGGCGCGTAATGGGCCCCGGCATCGATACGCGAGGCATCGGTGACAAGAGCATGGTGGGTTACGAGACCATCGACTTTCTTGAAGGCCAAGTGGCAATGCGCAGACCTGAGCGTTTCGGCAAATACAAACTGGAAGACCTTCCTCCGATTCCGACGAATCACCGCGAACGTGAGATTTACAAGGACGCTCAATACGCACCAGGCGACTACGAGGCGATCATCTCTCAGCGACCTATTGCCGTGCACAAACTGGAAAACCCTACCAAGTTCGATGCCGGCGTTTACGCGTTCCGCAAAATGCTCCGTGACGCTGTTCGCGGAACTAATCCGGCTGCGGGCGCGCACGGATTCGCTGAATGGTTGCGTTCGATGAACGGGGCGCCTAACAGCTATTGCACCGGTAACGTTTTTGAAATGCCAATCGCCGATACCGTGGAACAGGAGGTTGCCAACCGCCGTCGCCTTGCTAAGGAAACGGTAGCGATTCTGACCGAAGCCGACCAGTTGAAAGGTGTCGACCGGGCCACCTTCGTCAAAGAGCGGCTTGAGCAACTCGAGCAAAGCTTCAAAAAATAACAAGAAAGCCCACATCAGCTTCTGGGATAGGTCTTATCCCGGAAGCTGTAAGCGCAATGCCGAGGTGAGGTATGAACGCAATCGTCGATAACACTGCCGCAACGCATCTGGAGCTGGTGGTCAAACAAATCAGGATGGAAGCCAATGGTGTGAACTCTTATGAGTTTGTCACCACGGACGGTTCCAGCTTGCCTCCTTTCACAGCCGGTGCGCACATTGATGTTCACGTCGGCTCAGGCGTCATTCGCCAGTATTCGCTGTGCAATGCTCCTTCGGAGCGCCATCGCTACGTGATTGCGGTATTGAAGGATCCGAATGGTCGCGGTGGATCTACGGCCGTCCATGAAACCATCAAGGTGGGTGACAGAGTTCGAGTCAGCGTGCCCAGGAACAATTTCGAGCTGCATTCAGGCTCAACCAAAGTGATGCTGCTGGCAGGCGGCATTGGGGTGACTCCGATGAAGTCGATGGCCCATCAATTGGAGGCGCAAAACATCGCCTACGAGATGTACTACTGCGCCAAGGGGCCGGAGTTCGCTGCCTTTCAAGCGGAGCTTGAGGAAATGGCGAAATCGGGTCGGATCAGTTTTCATTTCGATGGTGGTGACCCTGGCAATAAGCTGGACATCCCTTCTATCCTGAAAAACCCCGAGGCTGCGTGCGACCTTTATTACTGTGGTCCAGGCGGCTTCATGCAGGCCTGCAAAGATGCCTCGGAACATTGGCCGAGCGGAACCGTGCATTGCGAACACTTCAAGGCGCCAGTCAAGCAGGACACTGCACAACCTGCCGTAGTCGGTGGGTTCATTGCCGAAATCGCCAGCACGGGAGAGAAGCTCGCAGTGGGGCCTGATCAAAGCCTGGCAGAGGTTCTGAACAATGCCGGCCATTCAGTGGAAACTTCATGTCAGTCCGGGTTGTGTGGCACCTGCAAAGTGCGTTATTTGGCCGGAGATGTCGACCACCAGGATTTCATTCTGGATGAAAGCGAAAGACCCGAGTTCCTGACGGTTTGTGTGTCCCGTGCGACATGTGGCACGTTGTTGCTCGATCTCTAAAAAAGTATTCCCCTCCTCGTATCCTCAGGCTTGGTGCAATGATAGGCACCAAGCCTGTTTGTCACTCCATCAGAATGCGCTTTGTCTTACTTACGCCCAGATAAGTGAGGACGTAGGACGCGTGTCTGTGCGAATCATCTCTTCCATTGCCAACATCCCTTCGGCAAGAAACTGCCTGGTCGCTTCTTCAGTCAGACGCGCGTTACTGATCTTGGCATTCGCATCAGTGATGACAATTTGTGGGTAAGGCACCAGCGTCGCCTTCATTGACCACAGAATTTCGTTGAGCTGCTGCTGAGCTCGCGCCCCTCCAATCAGTGCGGATGAACCCGTGATAGTGATGACCGGCTTGTTTATAAGGGGTGATGAACGATGGGGACTGGATAGCCAATCAAGTGCATTTTTCATCACGCCAGACAGGCTGTGGCAATACTCAGGCGTGGCCAGCACGACCCCATCAACATTGACGACTGCCAGGTGAAAATCCAGCACCGCGCGTGGCAAATTGTCCACGTCATGATCTTCGTTATAGAAAGGCAGGTTTTGCAGAGAGTGGGTACTTAAATGAACGCCTGCTGGCATCAGCTCCATAGCCAGAGTTCGTAGGATGATCGCGTTAGTGGAGTCACGGCGCAGACTGCCGCAGAGCCCGAGCAAGTTTATTGTTCTCATGATGTCCCTGTGGGTGATTGCGGTTTTAATGTCCCGATACCCCTCCAGAAACGAGCATGCTCGCGATAAACGAGCAGACAACGTGGGCATGTAGATAGCCCGCGTAATCGTTAACGTCCATCGCGAGCATGCTCGCTTCCTTCAGAGAGTCCGGAACACGGTTTTTTTGTTGGGAGTGCCGAGTACATCGAGGCTGCGAACTTGTTGATTTCAAAATCAGATCCAAAGATCGCAGCCTGCGACAGCTCGTACGGGAGGCAGAATTTACTTGTAGCTCAGTAACCGTTTTGGAACCAAGAACACCAGTAGGCATCCGCACAACAGAACACCCGACAGCAGGACGATGCCCATGGTCGTACTGTGTGTCGCCGAGTTCACGCTGCCCATCACGATCGGGCTGATGAAACCGGAGGCGCTCCCGATTGAGTTGGCCAAGGCGATCCCCGTGGCCGCCGCTGCACCAGTCAGGATGGCAGGAGGCAATGTCCAGTACTGCGAGATCGTGGTCATGACGCCCATGGTCGCCAGGCACAGCGCCGGGAGGCTGATCATCAGATTCGACTGGAAGTACGCGCTGAGCAGGAAACCCACCGCCGCCAAAACCCCTGGAACGGCCAGGTGCCAACGCCGCTCCTTGAATCGGTCAGAGCTTTTGCCCACCACGATCATGGTCACGGTTGCCAAGGCGTAAGGGATCGATGTCAGCAAGCCCAGCTGCATGGAGTCTTGAACGCCGGACGCCTGAATCAGCGTGGGCAGCCAGAAGCTGACACCATATAGGCCCATGGTGAAAAACAGATAGATGAAGCTCAGTAGCCATATCTTTGGATTCGCCAAGCCATCCATCAGACGATGCAGGTGTTTTCCGCTCGACTCCTTGTCGATGTTGTGGCGCAGCACCTTCTTGTCTTCTTCGTCCAGCCACTTGGCGTCTTCAATGCGATCGGTCAGGTAGAAGTAGGCAAAGACGCCTACCAAGACAGTCGGCACACCTTCAATGATGAACAGCCACTGCCAGCCGGTAAGATTCTGCGCACCGCTCAACGAATGCATGATCCAGCCGGAAAGCGGGGCGCCGATCACACCGGACATGGGGATGGCAGCCATGAATAGCGCGGTAACTTTTGCCCCTCTGGAAGAAGGAAACCACTGGGAGATGTAGAGAAGGATTGCAGGGAAGAAGCCGGCCTCGGCCACCCCCAGCAGAAAGCGCATTACATAGAACTGCATCGGTGTGTGAACGAACATCATACCGGCAGAAATAATGCCCCAGGTCACCATGATTCTGGCGATCCAGCGCCGGGCTCCCACGCGGTACATGATGATATTGCTCGGAATCTCAAAAGCGAAATAGCCGATGAAAAACATCCCGGCACCGAGGCCATAGACGGCGTCACTCCAGGCAAGATCCTGGACCATCTGCAGCTTGGCAAAACTGACGTTGATACGGTTGAGGTAAGAGCAGACATAACACAGGAATAGAAACGGGATCAGCCGGATCATCACCTTCCTGTAGATCAAGTCTTCGGTGTTTATGGACGGTTCAGCTAATGGCTGGGCACGGTCGGCAATAGTGTTCATGAGGACGCCTCCAAGCATTGTTAAATTTATAAGGCTCGCGTCTCACCCCTTGCTGGTCTCGTGAACACGGCAAGGGGTGCAAATCGTCAATACGTTGAGTTATCGACGTTTCAATCCAGCATGTCTGGCTGGGTTTCCAGCAATTGCCCCCAGATAGGTTGGAAGTGCAGCCAGCCAATGTAGTCGCTACCGACGTTCTCACGGCTGAAGCGCGCACGCTCATCGGTGACCAGTTTCGGCTTGATGCCGGTCGCCGCCACCATCAGTTGTTGCTGGCAGCAACGCTCCAGGGCGATGAACCAGAACGCGGCACTTTCGATGCTGTGGGTGCTGGCAGTGAGCAGGCCATGGTTTTGATGAAGGATGGCTTTATGTTTGCCGAACAGGGAGGCGATGGATTTGCCGGAGTCGGTCTTGACCGCCACGGCACCCGCTTCGGCCGTAATCACCAACTGATCCTCAAAGAAGGCTGCCGCGTCCTGGGTGATCGGCTCCAGCGGCAAACCGGTGCTGGCCCAGGCTCCGCCATAGACGGTGTGGGCGTGACACATTGCAACGATGTGAGGATGGGCTTCGTGGACATTCGCGTGGAGCACGAATCCTGCGCGGTTGATGGCGTAGTCGCCCTCGACGATCTTGCCGTTGTGGTCGGCGAGGATCAGGTTGGAGACCTTGACCTGCGAAAAGTGCACGCACATCGGGTTGGTCCAGTACAGCTCAGGAAACTCGGGATCACGAACCGTGAGGTGACCGGCAAAACCATAGTCATAACCTTGCAAGGCAAAGGCGCGGCAAGCGGCCACGAGGCGCTCTTTGAGGTGCTTGCGATGCTCAGCATGGTTGTTGAACTCAGGCACTTCGGGATAGATCAGGCCTTCCTGTTCAGGCTGATAAATCGAGATCCGGTTTTTTGCCTTGGTCAAAGTACTGTCGGGTTGTTTGACGCTGATGTTCATGTGGGCAGCCCCCATTGTTGTTGTCGGAAGCTGTACCTTTACAAAGCTTGAAATGGGGAACAAACGATGCTATTTCATTGAACTGTGAAATAATTTCACAGGATAAAAATAATGAGTAATCGCCCCAGCCTGGTTGCCTTGAGAGCCTTTGAAGCAGCCGCCCGACACGGCAATTTCAGCGTTGCTGCCGCCGAACTGCACCAGACACCGTCTGCCGTCAGTCATCAAATCAAAAGTCTCGAAAGTTACTTCGGCTTCCCGCTGTTCATCCGTCACAGCAGGCATCTGGAACTGAATAATCAGGGCCGGCGTTTGTTCAGCGTCATCAAACCGGCCTTCGACTCGATCGATCAAATTTGTACCGAGCTGCGGCCCTTTGCAGAGACGGAGAAACTGGCCGTCCACTGCTCCCCCAGTTTCGCCAGCAAATGGCTGGGGCCGCGTCTGACGGACTTCTTCGCCCAATATCCTAAGTTCACACTCAACCTGTCCTCCAGCGCTACACCGATCGATCTGCACAAACATCCCGAACTGGACATGGTCATCGCCTATGGTGCGGCGCTCAAAAGCTCGGACATCTGCGTGGAAAGCCTGGGGCTCGAAGAGTGTTGCCCGATGGGAGCGCCGGCACTGATGGGCGGCAGGAGAGAGATCGGTTTCAACGAACTCTCCTCCATTCCACTGATCGAGTCGCAACTCAATCCGCTCTCCTGGCATGACTTCTTCCGACAGCACGGCAAGCCCATTCCAGAAATCATGCACCGACCTTCATTTGACCGTGGCGCACTGGCGTTAGCAGCAGCGGTGGATGGCCTGGGACTGGCACTGGAAAGCGTACGGTTTGCCGAACAGGAATTGGCTAAGGGCACGCTGGTTAGGTATGCCATCGAGGATTGCCAACCGGTCATGCGCGAGGTGCATTTTCTCTGCTATCGGCACACGCAGAGAAACTCGCCCAAGATCATAGCTTTCCGCGAGTGGCTGATGGATACCTGCAACAAACTAGACTGAGAGTCTTGAAGCGAAACTGCTTTAGCACCTGACAGAGGCGGACTTCAGTTACCCCTCTTACTGGCGAACAATTTTTGAGGTGCTGACGATGGCCCGCTTACAGGTTGTAAAGATTGACTTGAGTGAGGTGACGAGTTCTGACGAGCTCCATTCCATCTTGAAAGATGCACTCGGATTCCCTGGCTGGTACGGCTGTAATTGGGATGCTTTCTGGGACGCAATTACGGGACTTGTTGAAATGCCCATACACGTGAAAATCTCAGGATGGAATACTTTATCCAGACGTTTACCGGGGGATGCGAAGCTGATGCAAAAAATCCTTGAAGACATGAAGTTCGAGTATCCAGCACTCGCACCAGATGTGGAGTTCGACTAAACGATTTTTAGGCCGACATTTGGCCGGAGCCACGTAAACCGCCAGCCTCCCTCATGAAAATTTTCAGTAGATCCCGCAGCGAGATTCTTGGTTCACTGCCGTTGGCTGGCTGCACCATCTGTTTTTACGCACCCTGGACCGTTATCTGACGGATGTACCCGTTTGCTTTTCACTCGGGTGTCATCAGCACCGCAAGCGTCATCTTGATGAATTCCTCGTTACGATCAATCGCAACCAGGGCGCCGCGGACGTTGTCGGCAACCTCAGCCGAACCACGCTGCTCGACCCAGTTCGTGAGCTCCATGATGGCGGCTTCCAAGGCGAGCTGGTTTTCATTGATTTTGTATAGCAGAGAAGGGAGCAGGTCTGAATTCATCGTTGTGATTCCTCCTTGAAGCGAAAAGCGTAGCAGCATTAAAACTTCACTTTTAAGGTGGCTTCATGGTGCCGGGCGCCAATGCATCAAAAATTTATTCAACAGCGACAGTGCACGGAATTGGAGCCGAAAACGGTTGCTTAAAATTTGCTAGGGGGGATGCATGAGGAGGTGGGATTTTGTTTTAGTCGAACGGCAGCAGTCGACCCAAAGCGGATATTGCATTTAGCGGAGATTGACCGACCATGATGCCATGATGGAGAAAGGCGTTGCCTGATGGCAGCGCTGTGCAGCCAACTCTATCGCCAGAAGCTTCATGAATGTTGCAGTCGCTGCCATCGCATCTAACCGGAAGAAATTCATGATCAGGGTTTTACCGCAGAACGAACTCAATGAGCTGTCGGAAACGGCGGAAACAGACGGTTTAACGCTGAGCGATCTTTTACCAATTTGCGAAAGGTTCAGCGTTGCACCGAAAGACGTCCTGAACGAGCTATCCATTGCGGTTGCGGAAGGCTATCTAGATGGATCGCTAACTTACGAATTCTGTGACGGCGTCATGAACGGGATTATCAATGCCGTAGTTGAAGTGAGCATCACTGATGACATGCCTCAGCCTGCTTTTTCGCTTTACCAAGCATTCGACCAAGGTGAGTGGTTCCGCAGTGGCGACCCACCGGTGACTGACATCGGTGGGAAATACACGAAGCCTGTCGTCGTCGAAATAATGCGTACCCTTAAAGACTAGCTCACAGGTTCGCTGACCAATTTGCCCTGCTTGGACGTCCGCTATTGGCCGATTTCTGCCTGTCACGACCCGCGGCAAATTTAGGTATGAAAAATTTGATTGGGGCACTCTAGGGCCGCAAGGAAGTCGTGTTCACCCTCAGCTCCCCACCATGGGATAGATACAACGCCGCCTATGTTTCTTAGCTGCCGCAGTAGCTCTAACAATGAGTAGATCTGATCTTGTCCCCACTGAGCCCCCATCCGATAGTCCAATGTGAGGCTATTAGTGGTTACGTAAATACCAAGATCAGGTATTTGAACCCGGGTGATGTACAGCCCACCGAGAATGATGTGGAATGCCTCTGCTGCTCCTGAGCTTACAAGCAAAGCATCCTGGGGGCCGGAGAATGGCTTTCCACTTTGGGATGCTTTGATCCAAAGATAGCCGCCGTCAACAGTGACATTTTTCGCGCCATGATCGAACAGATATTGAAATGCCTGCGGTACAAGCGACGAGTCTGAATACGTCACCTCGACCTCAGGGAGCGATCCATCGTTAGTTGTAAAGTATTCGGAAAAATCCACGTGGAGTGCCTACCGTTTGCGCGAAGGGATGGCTCTGAGGGGAGCTTTCGACCCAAAGCTGCCGGTTGCAGGGTGTGTAACAGGCCTACATAACTCAACTCACATTCAAGCTAGCCATCCTCAAAGTAACTTGCGCTTCTACAGCGAGTCGATCTGCGCTTGAAGTCGGATAGCCGACATTTCAAACGCTGTCTTTTCTAAGCTGATTGTTCCCAGAGGGTGTGGCGGCACAAGCCAAAATAGATAGGTGATCCACTTCCCGTAGGTTTCCCTAATTGCTGCGCGCAACTGGGGGTGCCTGCGGATCTCCTGATCCACGCTAGCGTTTCCTGACTCCATTTTGTCCTCAATGCAAAATTTGGGAGCTGCAATGATTTTGGATTGGGAACGCGCGACTTCGTAACTGTTTGCTCCGTGCTTCTGCAATGCAGTATCAGCATTTGCTAGCGCTGTGGCCCCTACGATTTCGCATTCATATGCCCAGTTTTTTAGTGACGATACAAACGTCGTCGTATCTGAAGCGTAGGCCGGAGCAGACAAAGCGAGCAGCACGAGAGCGCTGAAGATTTTCAAGTGGATCCCTCCCCAGATAGAGCGCGAACTTTACCATTTGTGACGCATAGCGTAATCAGGTCCGGCAATAGAAGAAAGCCTAGCTACTCACTTGCCATCGCTCCGTCCACCGGCTTCTTTTGGCCGGTTGGTGTCCTTGGCGAAAGGCAAAAAACGGCTGATAGTTACAAACCGGCACGAAGCTCTATCGGCCACCGAAGGGCCTAGCTTGGCTGGAACTGGGCAAGTTGAAAGTTTCAATCGAAGAAGCAAAATTCAGTTTGCCCAAACTGTTTCTCCGGATGGCGGCTCTTCGGTGCGTTTCTGATCCGCCCCTGATGCGATGGCTCATCGGTTGGAATCTGAAGCTCTTTGAGTACACCAGCTTGCGCCAACTCCTCGACCTCACTCTCAACAAGGTTAATCAATGACCTGATTGATTGTCCTGTCTCTGTCGCCAAGGTGAGGGCGACCAATCCAAGTGGGCTCAAGCCAAGCGGAGAGCTCAAAGTCGACATCATCTCCAAAGTAGGGCTGCTTTGACCCCGTTCCAGTTTTGAAACGTAAGTTCGACTGCTGACCTCTGCCAAGTTCTTCTGGGACAGTCCTCGAGTCTTTCGCATCGCCTTGAGTACGACTGCTACTGCATTTTTGACTGACATAAAGGCTTCCTAAATCCCGATGTCTGACATGATCATCCTCAAGGATGAGGATGACCATAAGCGTTCAGGCCAAAAAGGCTATCACACGGTAGGTGCGGATATGAGTGCCCGTCCTAGTGGTTGGTAATCCAAGTACTCGCCAAGACTTGTTTAACACGACCGGTTCCTGTTCGCGGGTATTTGCCTGCCGTGAAGGGTGGCACCCGACCCTTAGGAACCATTCGAATGCGCCCGCTTCGGGTCGTTCTTTGCCGGTCATATTTAAGACGCGGCAATCGGTGGTCAGATCGAACGCAAATGACTCGACAAGTCAAATTCAAACGAGTGCGCAAGTGGAGTGCAATTTTGTACACTGAGTACGAACCTTATAAGGACGGTCTGGACTCGACTGGGCAACAACCTGCAGCGGCCGAGTAAGCTGAGGCGTGAACTGCTCCGCCTCTGCGCCAGGTGTCTGGATTCCTCACTTCGCACCGCTCATACTGCCGTCCCAAAAAATGCGTGGGCGCGATCAATGAAAACAGTTCTAGGGATGGCACTGATAGTAGTGCTGGTCGCGGCGATCTTTACGGCGCTCGGTCTCGCCGAAAAAAACTACATGCTGGGCTTTGGCCTGTTTCTAGCCGTGCTATCAGGCTTGGTTACCATCGCCTTGGCCGCCACCGCGAAGATCCAAGCATTGCGCGCGATCTTTGTGCCCACGCCCGCGGTCGTTGAGAATAAGTCGTTCTCCTTCAACAACACCACGGCAATACAGAATTACCGTAGCGAGGAGCACCGTGAATTGGCTTCGCTGCGCCAGGACCTAAGAGCGCTCCAGGATAAGCATGATAGTGCCGTATTTGAGCTTATGGCGCTGAAAACGCATATGCGCCTATGCTTCGATAACATTCGCTACCATGAGGAAATCACACTTCCCTATGCGCTGGCAGGTCAGGTCGGCACAATGATCGTTGCGACAATGCTGACGCTCGTCGGCACCGCGTTGTGTGCGTTCCCCGATTGCGCCTACATGCTAGCGAAAGCCATCAATGCACTGCTCTTTACGGGCTGGCAGCACGTCGGTTATTGGCTTGCAGGCTGAACGCCTCCCTACAACGTGTTGGCTCATCCTGGGATATTGGTCTGTGGCACAGCACGGTAGCAACTCGGGGACGCGCATCCTGTGAAACGCTAGATCAACTACTTGTCGTTTACTGCATTTCACGAAGGACAGTAATCGACCCTGAACTGCCCTTCACCTAGAGCAGCCCACGGCCAGAAGCAGCCATGGACGCGCCGCTAACAATTTCGTAACTTCAGTGTGACCGTGTAGTGTTTTCCTGCCCGTTAGCTTAATTGTTAGGACTACAAGATGATCTGGGAGAGTTGGTACTGGAAGCAACCGCTGCTGGAGGTGGCGGAGCGTCTTGAGAGTTTCAAGGCGTCCAATGATCTATCCGAAGACCAAATTGCTCAAGTGGAGCGAGACATCTTCATTGGATTCTATTCAGTAAGGAAGCTTTTCGAGGCCTCCGCCAAAATTACAGATAGGACACGCGGTCTTTCTCTCTTCCTTAAAAAACATTCAAACCTAAAACCCGTAACGTGGCGAAATAACCACAAACTCGACGAGCTTTATGACCTATCCAGGAGTTGTAAGGAGACTCGGGATGTGCTGTTCGTTTGTGGGCGAATTATCCACAGCTTCGTTTTTGCGCCCTGCGAGTCAGAAACCGGCGGCCTTTACGGGGCGTTCTTTAGTTCTGATCGGGATAAGGACAGCCACCTGTACTTCATCAATATTGATCAAGTGATTTCATTATTTACCCAAGTTGGCAGTGATGATCCTTGCCACATTGAACTTTCTCGCGATCCAAGTACGGGCACAGAGACAATGGTAGTCAGGTGAGATCTCCCGTACTTTTTCAGAATTAATACACGATATAAGAGTTGGCGGATTTATTGCCTGAAAATAGATCCGCCCTTCTTTTTTAGACCCAATAAATAAAATTGAACTTATCGAATCGCAATATCTCTCCGGTACTGACGCCCGTCGAATTTGAAGACGTCATGCGAACTAATCTTACCGTTCAAATCGCAAATCGTTGAATAGCCGTTTTCGACTGTGTCCAACATCTGTAGGTCTTTGGGGCCGTTATCCCCCGCGCGTGTCACCTCAATGTCATAATAGCCGTTGGGCCGCTCAACAACTCGCAGCTCGCTGCTCCATCCACGGTCATCAGGTGCACATTGCCCGACGATCAACTCGAGTACTAACTTGAAGGTATCGCCCATTTTAATGTGCAAGGATTGGCGCATATTGAACCACCCTTGATTTCCACCGCCGTCTTTCATAAATACGCCGAAGGTCTCATAGGAGATTGGCAGTATCTGTATCTCCGGGGGATTGCCCCAGCTCCCACCCCAGAAGACCCCAATTCCCTCGGCGATTAAATTCCAGCCCTCATCAGACTTTTCGAATTCGAAAAAACTCATATGTGGGGAGCAGGCGTGGTATTCGGCATCGAGCTCCTTTGAACTGTAGGCCAAAACAATGCGCTCTCGATCTCGAAGGTGGAGGTAGTACTCATTTTCAAAGTAGTGGGCGACAGGCTGTTGAGGCTCAGGAATCAGCACTGACCAATCAGCATTTTCAAGGGCTCTTTCTGCCAGTTGTTGTGCTGCCGAGAGATTCCACCTGCCCTCAATGTCAGCTTTAGCTGTCGGTGAGGTAAGTGTACCTATCCGGTTTACGAGTTGTTCCAGGAGCGCAACTGATTCTGTACGCGCTGCATTGCTTAATTCCGTTTCGGTGAACGCCCGCTTGTTCACCATGTCGTTCGCACGAAGTTCGGCAAGGCGTTTCCACGCCTCTAGAATCTCCACTGGATACGGTGAGTCGTCTGCATCAACGAGCCTAGAATGCGTCTGGCACATCCAGATGCCATTATCAGGATGCCTGCGCTGCTCCGGAGATTGGTCGGGATCGTAACGAGGCCCCCCAGGAGCAGCCGCTTTGATGTGGCAAGCGACACCGACGCTGAACGCTCCATCTCGCTTGGATTTCGAGCCATGAGTGTGCACATGACAGTCAGGTTTTGAGCAAACGTTCCCTGCCATATCACGCAGCAGGCGAACTGTCTTAGGCGAAAAATCATCGCGACTTGAGCGCATAGTTTTTTTATCGGTCCTAGCTTTGGGACTTTTGTTTGTCGTCGCTTTGACGTTCAGATCCTCATTACTCATCTGCCGCAAATGCCTGTCAAATTGGAGATGATGCAAGGAAATAAGATTTTTTGCGATTCAGTTCTCGAATCCAAGCTTGAGGTGAGTTGATCCGGCTTTCCTAGATACTCCCGAATGACTACTTTTGGCCGATTGCCGCCAGTGGTGAGAGGCAGAAAGCGACCCAAAGCGGTCGTAATGCAGCTTCCGAATCAGGGCTTGAATGGATCGATCCAGCCAGGCCGAAGTCCTGCCTCGTATTCTTTGCGTACGTAGGCGAGCGACTCTGAGCATCCCATTTCCGCCTCTATAGCGCCTATGCATCCCCAGCAATCTCCACCGGTATTGCCTGATAGCGGATCTTCCGGATTGTCGAGTAGGCGTCCGCAGATCGTGCAGTATTGCGGCTTTTTGCTGCTTGTCATAATACGCTTCCGATACGTTCCGTCTTGGCCGCTCGCTGCCTGCCTTGGGGATAGCTATCAACCCAAAGGCGACGGTCGATCTTTGCGCCAGGATCAATCCAAAATAGAAGCTAGATCGCATGCTTTGCGAATGTGATATCCATCAGCGGGCGGTCGTGGTCCAGCAGGTCTGCATGATGACGGCGGTACAACTGTAAGAGCAGGCTTGTATTGGGGCCGATCACATCCATGCCCCTATCGTCATATGGGAAAGCCACGATGCGCTGTTTCAAATTGAACAGATAGAAATCACATCTGGGCTTAGGCTGTATCACGGCGAAGTCTTTAGCCAATGCACACCAAAGAATTGCTTGAAGCAGGGTCACAGGCGCTTCAAATGCTGCGTTGATCCAATACTCCGGTTCATTTTCGCAGTACCACTCACTTGGATCTATTTCGTCTCTCCAGACTGACCGTTTTGTGGGTATCTCAATGCCGGCAGATCGAAGATCGTGAATCACGGCACGATGAGCAAATGGATTGCTTCCAGAGTGAATGCGTAAGCAAGCAACAAGTGTCGTTTCACCAGCAAAGATATCGCTGCAGATCTTCGTTGATTTTCGCAGTGCTGAAAGGAACTGCTCTATTGCCCCGCCGATTTCGGAAAGTTCAAAGCGCAGCCCTCCTGGATACGAATAGAAAAGAGGCCTAACAAAAGCTTTGCCCCCAAAAACGCTCCCAATTTCAAGCTCTAAATTCATTTAGTCCCTTCGTGGCTATCAGCTCGGCTCCATGGCTTGGGCGGTGCTACGGGACATTACTGTATACGTAAGGGGTTGGGCCAAGCTAGTCAGCGAGAGGCCGCTTATGGCCGATTTCTGTCCGTCGCGAGAGGCGGAAAACGACCTATAGTGGACTGTCGCGAAAGGCTGATTTCGGCCAAAGGAATGTGATTCGGAAGTGTCGACAAGACCTAGGACGATTCAGTACACCGTCAAGCAGCCTCAAGATTCGTCGTGCAGTTCATCTGACCTATTCAGAAAATCATCCATGCCTACCTTCCTTTTGGCCGAGACGGTGGTGATGCTACTATGCCATGCACGATAGATTCCCCATAGCTACGAAACTCACAATGATTGAACAAGGAAGGGACATGGAAGTATCAGCGCCAGATAAAGATGTGAACGTTCAGAATCAGGATGACGCTTCGGTTAAAAAAACGACCTCCTTAGCACTTGCAATTCTCCTATCGCTGATTAGTTTCTCCGTCGTTTTTCTAGCTAATGTCAAACATGACTTTAGCGCATCCCCGGTCATGGACATTGTCAGAGAACCAGTGCTGTTCCAAAGCTACATTTCTAGAGCCATTGGCGGAAGCATATTTATACCTATAATCCACATTGGCATTGCTTCTTTCTACAAGTCTAAACGCAATAGCTCTACGCGCCGCCGGATTTTCATAGGCTGGGCAATTTTTATTATTGCCGTGGAAGCATTGAAATTTTTCACAAAATACTAATCATCGTCTCTGAAATCTAACCTAATAAACACGGACGTAACAATGACCAACAAACCGTTGTCTAGCACTGAACAAAGTAAGCTCCTGATTTTTGTACTCCTATTGCTCCCTTCGTTATTTTTCATCGTCGGAATCATCCCGGCCATATTTTTGATTTTTGGCTTGGTGATGATGAAGAAAAACAGCGACTTCAGTCACATCGAAACCGCAGCGCGGATTTACAAAAGTTACGTATACATCGCATTAATAGGCAGCGGGCTATTCGCCTTGTATTTCGCGACAACGCTTGGCGCATCTGACAGATGGGATCGTCAAACCGAGGAATTTATTCTTTCGGCTGCCTTGTCAGGTATCGCCTTGTTGTACATCATCCTTCTGCACGTCCTTTTTCTAAGCCCTCTGCGTTCCCACGCACAATGGGTTGAAGCGAACGGTATTTTTTCTGGCAAAGCGAAAACCGTTCCTGATACCAATGACGTTGAGATTATCAAAGGCGAAAGGCTTCGCACGTTCTCCGTCGCTGACGAACTGATTAAATGGGCGAAGCTGAAAGAGGACGGTCACATCACTGAGCAAGAATTTAACGATGCGAGAAAGAAGCTTCTTCAGTGATGAGGTGTATGGAAACCTAGAGAAGCCCTTCGGGGCTTTTTTGTTGCCCGTGATTCGGATTCGAGAAGTCTAGCTCCATCGCCCCCCCCTGAGCGTCCGCTCCTGGCCGAAAGCGGACTTCTCCATCTCTATGCTTGTTGCATTAGCCTCTACAAAACCAGCCCATTCAACAAGCATATGCATCAAACGGCAAGTTTAGCTTTGCGCCGCCATTCGTTCCGATTGCTGGATAGCCGGTTTGGGCAATGCCATGCGGAGACTTTCGCGATACTGTTCTGCAGGCGCCTCGTGGGTGACCTCGACGACAGCATCGTAATTTTCTCGAATGACAGCCTCGATCTCTGCAATGTCCGCACGGAAGAACTCCTTGCGTCCGTTGACCTTGTTGAGACGACCTACGGCAAAGCGCTCGTGCAGTTTTGCTTCCAATGCGGGCGCATTATTCGAAAAGACCATTGCATGTACATCAAACCAAAACGGCACCGACGCATCACCCAGCTCATCAACCCGATCCATAGGCTCCAGGCGGCGGGTCATACCGATCTTGTAAATCCCTTCCCCGAATGCCCCTAGGTTGGAAATCACATACACATAGCCAGCTTTGGCATTCTGTTCACGATAGTCAATGAGCTTTTCTTCGCTCTCCAGTTCGGCTCGACCCGCTTCGACTTCGGCTAACTTCGCCAGCAGGGCGGCACGCTCCTCTTCAGATTCTACTTTGTCGAGGCGAGCCTGGAGGTCACGCATGGCGGTCGTAAAGTGTTTGCGTTCCTTGGCGATTTTCTCCCGGGCCGCGCGAATTTCCTGCTCAAGCTTCTGTTGTTCCCGTAGCTCTTCACGGGCGCGCTTAGCTTCTTCCTTTTCCTCCTGCTTCTTGATCTGGAACTCCTGGGCAAGGTGTAGTTCATCGAGCTTGAGGCTCAGGTAAGTGCCGGATATCTCTACGCTCATAATCTTGCCAAGGCGATTGCAGGTTTCGAACGATTTGAGAATTCGTTTTTCACCCAGCTCGACGTTGTCGAATTTCACGTTGTCCACACAGAAATCGGCTTCGTTGTTGAACGAGCGAATCACCAGCTTGATCATGTCGTTTACGAGCTTGCGGCCTTGGGCCTTGCTGTCGTTGACCGTCCAGTCCATGTTTCCGGTCGCTGCTTCCCCGCCTTTAATCATCGCTTTCTGACGCTCGCGGACACTGTCCAGTCGGACCTTGTATTCTTGGCTGGTAGTTAACTTGAACTTGGGTTCATAGAGCGCAAAGCTTTCTAGCAGAAGCGTCTCCTCCCACACGAGTATCTGCCCTTGCAAATCAGAGGAGCGTTGCGCTAGCGCTGCCACTTCGTGCTCAGCGCGCTGATTTTCTTGGCGCACGGCAGCAAGTTTCTCTTTCTCTTGCTCAATCAGCCTCTGAACCTCCAAGACTTCCATGGCACCGATCTTCATAGTGAGCGCGTTTAGCTGCGCATACTGCGTTTGGAGATCCGTAAGCTGGACTTCTAAATCATCCGCACGTTGCCGGTGGGCCGGGCCTTTCCAATAGTCGCTAAGGGACATAGGTTCCTTCCTCGTTTCTGATGAATGCATGGTGGCAGAGCGGTTGCACACCGTCCTACGCGTACGTTTTTTGACTCTGTACTCACGAGCACGCATAAGGTGTGCCCGTTTTTCGTTATGACAAAACTCTTCCCCGTGGCGATGAGCGCAATAAGACGCCGGAATCGCCTGTGAGCTTGGCTTCCTTGCGTCACATTATTTGAGTTCGGTGCAGAGTATTGAGAGTTTTCCGTGAAAACTACTTTCGCCGGCTCTTGATTCCCTTGTCTTATGGTGAAGAGCAATAACCCTGTCTGGTCGTTTTTCGCTGTCGCGACCGGCTGTTCCTGGCCGTTCTCTGCTGTTCGTCACTATGGGGCGTGCTGCTCAAAACCGATGCAATCGTTAATCAGAACGAATGCAAATAGCTGATCAATTCAAATGCAATCAGGTGGTCAAGTAGAGTGCAATTTTGCATCTAGAGTAAAGCTTGAGCTCCTAAGCGCTTATGGGTTTAGATTCTCTCCATGCCGTCAAATCAAGGAGTAAAGGCGCTCCGCTGATCGAACCGGTCGCTCCGCAGGAAAGTCTTACCGGCCAAGCTGACTTGATAGCAATAGGCGAGTTTCAAGCCCCCCCCGAAGCATCCTGTGTCACGGCCTGGCCATACTCAGTTGCTGCATTGAGAGTCGGCCAGGCTCAGGGTCTACGTCTTAGGTACCAATCGACTGAAATAATCCTGTGCCGTTGTGAACCACTTTCCGTACCAGCCTTCATAGTTCTCCGCTATCGGATACCCGTGGTCATAATCGAAAATATCGTCAAACCAATGAGCACCAGCCGCATGGGTTTTCTTCATGAAAAGTGCTGGATGTGTTTGTCCTGATAGGATGTCAGCATGCTCAATGGGGCCAATCACCCTGCCAAAAATCCGCCCCCTATAATCATCGGCCAGTTGCTTGAGCATGTCGTACACCTCCGGGATTTGGTGCTGGTCTCCCCACCAAGCAGCAAAGTCGAGGTCGAACGCTATGCTGTAGATCTTCCAGTGCTTTGAGTGCAAATGAGCAAGCACGACCAACTGCTGGGTCACGTCGTTGATCAGCATGTGCACGGAAGTTGGGTTTGCGTCCTTCAGCCACTTCATTTTTTCCCAGTGGTAGGTAGAGATTGATTCTACCGGGTACATATCCCTCTCCCCGTGGCTCAGCCATTCCACGCAGACACCCGTTGCGTAGCAGACACTGGCGATCTCTGTCTGGCTCATATCGATCGTCTCAGACTCCAAGTGCGCCAGTCGCTTCTCACTGTCGTAATCGATCAGGTCAATGAATCGGCTCGGAGACATTGAGAGGCTGGCTCTCACGGCGCAGACCCGCTTCCCGCAATCGTAGAAGCGTTTCTTTATCGGATTGCTATTGGTAATGGGCGAAGGCTTCTCCTCTAACGCCAGCTTTTTCCTCAATTCAGAGATTTCCACAGCACAGAGGGCGTCTGAGATTTCAGGGCTTTCGTTGGCAAGATGAGCCAATAGATCCAGGGCGTATATGGTTGATGACCAGCCGTGTCCCGCACACGCCGCACGGTAGATCTCCTCATCCGTACTACCTGGTACGGATAGGCAGATGACAACCTGATCAATCTTATCGCGAACTGCACAGTCTTCACGTCTGAGTTTCTCAATGTCAGCTAGAATTTTCGCTTGGAGCCCGGACATTTGGCCGGAGCAAATAACTGCGATGTAGCGATCGTTAGCTTTCTTGTAAGCCAGCAGATCAGCCGAGCCTTGGGTCACCCGGCCCAAGTAATTAAGCGTATCGGTCAAATGTTCGTAATCGTTGGACACGGTTGGCAGCAGTCTACGTACAAACTTTTCGAGCTCTGCGCCGTGCAACAGCCCGATCTTTGATTTCAGTAGTTCAATCAAGTCTAGTTCTTCCTATCTGGTAACAAATACGGCCATAGGCTGATAGTTGCGGTGGCCGGTTGGTTCTTCCTCATAGCACCAATCTGATCACGAGATCCGTTCCAACATCTCCAATGGGAGGCTGACATATTGACCCCGGTGACCCGGCAGTAACCTCCCATCATTTAGTGCGCTTTTCGCGTGGCAGTGGCAACCAAATCCCTTCGCCATATTAGTGAGCGCTTCAGGCGCAGGACCGCGGCCCGTGAAGTAGCGAATTGCGAGACGTTTTTCTCGCCCAAGGCCATTGATGACGCCTCTTGACGCTTAGTTTGCATATCAATATCACTCGCATTGCACACTACCAAATCCATAGGGCGCCAATGGCTATTAACAACCCAGACACAACTATGACAGCGATAGATCCGCGTTTGCCGCCTTCTAACGTATGGCCTACGCCGAAGTCCATAATAATGTGCCGAATCCCGGCGACCAGATGGTAGATAAACGTGGAATAGACTATCCAAGTGATGATTTTGCCGAACGGTGAAAACAATATACCTTTGATTTCATTAAATCCTTCCTCGGAGTCAAGCGACTTTCCAAATGTGTACAGCATTAGAATCAAAAAAAGAAAAAGCACAACTCCTGAAACTCTATGCAAAAAAGATGTAAGCGCAGGCAGCGGGAGTTTAATGGTTCGGAGGTCAAGATTAACCGGCCGTTTCTTGTTCATGTCTCACTCCAATTAACGATACTAGTTTCTTTAAATCACCTGCAGATAGTCACAGGTATACCCGAGATGCTACGAGTCCTTCGCTTAACCAAAATGATGTGTGTGTTCTTGCAACGTATGCGGCACTCCAACGCTGAACAACCCATCCTCTTTGATCCACAATTCAGTAGATTCATAAGCCCTTTGCACCAGCTGACCTGTCTGGTTGAAGTCGATGACGGACGTGTCCAGAGGACACAATGGCGGCACTACGTGTATGGCCGCCCGAGGGCTATATAACTCAATATCTCGCACTAATTGGCGCATGCTCATGAGATTCAATGTGTGCAGAGCTAGAGCCACCAACCCTTTGGGGGGACTGGCGCTCGCGCAACCGAATCCTGTTGGCACTACGATCACTCGTGTGGCTCCCAATACCACCGCACTGGCGATCGGTGTATTACTAGCGACACCACCGTCGACTAAAAATTTCCCACCGATCTGCACGGCGGGAAAAACCAGGGGAATCGCCGCGCTGGCGAGCAAAGCTTGCTCTGCATTGCCACTGGACAATAACTCTTCGACGCCACTGAGTAGATTTGTTGTGACGATATAGAGGGGCAATTCCGTTTCTTCGATCAATTCGACGGGTAGAGATCGACGCACCAAGTGCTGTAAAGCAGACGTGCGAAGCAGGTGACCTCGCCCACGCAGTATTCCCATTACGGTGTCTACCAGCGAAAACGGAAATACATCCGTCTTGCGTAAATTACGCCAGAAGTCAGCTAGCTCTGATATACCCTGCGCATTAGGTCTTGCAGCAAAATACGCGCCATTGATAGCGCCGACAGAAGCACCAACCACCAAATCGAATGTCACTCCTCCCTCGACCAGTGCTTGCAGCATTCCAACTTGGACTGCGCCGAGGCTTCCGCCACCCGCAAGAACGAGCGCAGTTTTTTCAGTAGGCATGGCAGACCTCCTACGAGACTTAATGCGAGACGAAACTGCAACACAACCTACCTGTGGATTTTAGGTTATTTTTCGGATTATAAAATCTCACTCAAAGCTATGACCAGACAACTTTTAGAAATTATTTTAGCCCACAACAACAAGTGAGCAAGAAACTGAAAGACAAAATCGTCGCCGCACATCCTCGAACTTTTTAGCAATATTTATTATTTGAAAATTTCTCTTTCGAGGTGATAAAAAACTCATTGGCTGTACTAACGAACGACCCGCATCAAGCCTGCTTGTGTCTAATACCCTCGCAAGCTACCAATCTAAACTCACGTATTCAGGCGTCTTGTGCGATGCAGTACCGAATTTTCTATATGCACACAGACAGTATCTGTAACCGCTGAGTACATAACAATGTTGATAGATCATGCGATTGATCTGTCGAGGCTTTTAGGCTAACTCAGAAATACGTAGAAGGATGATGCTGCCCCTGGACCAACCCCATCGATCCACACTCATATGCTGCTAGTAGCGTTATCATCTATCTGCATGACTCATGCTCTCGATCAGATATACCTATATACGCACGGGATCCCGAGGTTACGCCCCTTAAGATGTCTGCGGTAGCCGGGACAAACTTGTTTTAGCCCTCACTTACAGGAACTTTGGCACTTGCCGTTTTGCCGCTTCAAAAAAAACAACCCTTCATGAGAACCATATCAATATCCCGGCCAGCGTCGGACAACTTCCTTGGAAATGGTTTTTTTTCACCGCACCCACGACACCTGCACTGACACGCTTTGTTCTTAGTTGCCAAATTGGCAACTATTTTTCACTTGCATAGAAAACTTTACTCATGAGACAGTATAAAAACAGATAAAAATATATAAAAACAAAGGGAACAGGACATGTCGTACTGCATCAATGTAAGTCATCTTGAAAGAGAAACCCTAGTCTCCGTCAAAATTACAGGTCCGAGCGAGGAATTCCGGTCCGTCAGAATCTCCCAATTTCAACGTATCGGCTGGCTTTTGAGTATATTCGACCATGCTCAGCGTCTGGCTGCCAGGTCCGATGGGCTTATGAATCCAGAGTATGAACAAGAAGCGCTGGAGCGGGTGGCCGGGTTATCGCCTGATGAGGCCGCCCGCCTGCTCGAACTGACAACTCTCAATGATCGTTTTGAATACGTCTGGGAAATCATCGGAGAACGCGAGCGCGAAGTGGCGAGAATCATGGACTTTAGTCACTACGACAATTTCTGGCCTGGCTTCGATGCCTACAGCCTCATCTGGAACCCTAACCCCTTCCCGTACCCTGACCAAGAACTTCCTTTGCAGGAAACTCCATCTAGCCAATTTACCGTTTAAAAATTCGAACACCTAGCTCAGTCAACAGTCGGATGCGATGTACCAGTGTTACTGAAGCAGATGGTCGGCGGCATTTCTAATACATCACAAATCGCTGCCAATTTTGAAACGCTCTTTAATCCATATGAAAGGCTTTCTAGCAGGCTGTTGCTCCTAACTGCGTCAATAAGCTCTGCATTGCGGGCGTGAGCTCAAACCAGTTTCGATAGGCCACACACAAGCGGCGGCGGGCCCATTCATCTTCAATCACCAACGTGTGATAGGAGTATCGGCGTTTGTATCGAGCCGCAATGCTTTGAGGCAATATACCTAAACCTACGCCCTGATTGACCATCGTACACATCCCATCGAAAGTCTTCATCTGGATGCGAACCGTTAAATCACGACCAAAGGTGCGCGCTCGATCCTGAAGGTAATCCTGCAATGCATTACCCGGTGCGAGCCCCACAAAGATCTCATTGAGAACGTCAGCGAAATGCACTGTCTTGTGCAACGCCAAGCGGTGAGTTTTGGGAACAATAAGCACCAAATGATCTTTAGCAACCGCGCGCAACTGAAGCCCCGGCGCGTCGACTGAGTCGGAAACAATTCCCGCGTCGATCAGCCCAGCGGTGACACCCTGGATGATCTCTGCACTTGTCCGCTCACGTAGTTCTACAAAGATTTGTGGCCGCTCTGAAAGCCAGACGGCAAGCCTATGAGGGAGAAAGTGAGTCAAGGCAGCTGTGTTGGCGTACAGCGTAAGCGTACCTGCAGCTCCTGACGCAAAGCCTTTTAATTCTCCCTTCAACAACGCTTGCTGTTGCAAGATCACCCGCGCGTGGTGAGCAACAGCTTCCCCGGCTGGAGTCGCTACAACTCCTCGCGAGCGCCTTACTAAAAGGCTTACTCCCGCATCGTTCTCCATGCTGCGCAACCGTTCACTTGCGGATGCCAACGCGAGGTTCGCGCGCTCTGATCCTTTGGTAATACTCCCGGCATCCACCACGCAAAGAAACAGACGAAGATCTACCAGATCAAATCGCATCTTTCCCTTCCGTTACCCTTCGACTATTCCGAAGGCTATAGCAAATAAACCTGATTGTCCGCTGAGGCAAATTCACTTGAAATCAATGCCTGACAACCACAGCCGTTTCCCGGAGCACGTCATGAAAATTGAAGACATCGAGCCAGGCACACTGTTGACCGCATGGTACGTTTTCCTCGTGATCATAGCGCTCATCACCATGGTCGTAGGCTCCACTGGAGCAACTCCATAAAGGGTCATTTTATTGAGGCACGAATCATGGTTGAACCGAGACTCTCTCAGATCGAAGCCCAAACACCAGTTGAAAACGTAGGTGACATGGGGCTTGGAAAAAATAACAGGAAAACTGCAGCCGAAACACTCACGAACCAAAGCGCTCAACGTCGGCTTCTGAAGTCTAGAGACGAGGCATGGAGCCATTTCCCTATGAGGCTGCTTTTGACGAGCCTTTTTTAAAGGCTGTAGGCGTTCGCCAATACGCTCTCGATGATCGTTTGAGTGTCGATTTGTATTTCCAGCTTCGCATTGTCGAGCTTGAAAAATGCTTGGCCTACCGCAGACCACCCAAACGCATGCTGCCAACACAACATCGCTCGAAAACAGCGGGCCCGCGTCGCGAGGTGTCTTTGCGGAAGCATCCTAATGCGTCGAATAATCCTGTGCCGTCCAGTAGAAGCAAATGCGTCGCTTTCCTTCGATTCAACTACATAACCATCAGGACCGACCTACATCAATCGGCCATGACTGTTGGCGATGCCAAGAACATTGTGTCCGACAATATGAATACGCCAGGCCATATGCCCCGTTACGCATCTGGGCTTGGTCAGAAGCACTTAAGACTTCCTCGTTCTGTAGAAATCTATACGCAGAGCAGCGGGCGAAAGCTGATCAAGAAATTTTCATCACTCCTGCGCCCCCATAAAATCCCGGATCCAAGTCAAATATGATTCCGGCATCGTGTAACGGTAAGCCAGATCGGTCGCGCAAATGTTTGATGTGTCTCGAGTGAGCGGGCGTTGTTTACGAAGGCTGTCATAGGTCGCTTTAATGGACGCGAAGTAAGCACCATGACCTGCAACAATAACTCGTACTCCTAGCTTGGCTAGCCGCTCGCTATCATTCAGTCTTGGGTTTGAGTACGAGACCAATATCAGCGGAATCCTGATGTGTTCCGCGATCTGTTCGAGGTGTGAAAAATCTTGTATGCCAACAATACAAATGCCATCCGCCCCAGCCCGTTGATAAGCAGTTGCTCGATAAATGACCTCGTGCATCGGTAAATCTGACGCGTTGGTTCGCGCAATAATTGAGAGCTCGGGATCACGGCGTGCTTCTAATGCAGCCCGTACTTTGCCTACACCTTCTTCGGTGCTGATGAGACCTGTTGATTTATTCCCGAATTGAGCTGGAACAAGGGTATCTTCGATCGTGAGTGCCGCTACTCCTGCACGCTCCAATTCCTGGACAGTTCGCATGACGTTGAGTGCGTTTCCATAACCATGGTCGGCGTCAGCAATGACTGGTAATTGCGCTACCCGGCCTATCCTGGTCGCTTGCTCAACAAACTCAGGAAGGGTAATGAGCGCGAAGTCAGGTGCAGCCAAAACCTGCAGGGCAACAACTGACCCACTCAGGAAACCTACTTCAAATCCGAGGTCGGCGGCCATGCGCGCTGACATCGGATCAAAAACTGAAGCGGTTTGGAAACAACCACTGGATGTCAGCAGCTCACGAAACGAGCGACGTAATGTTTGGTGTGAAACTCTAGGCATCATCGCTCCTCACTATGGCTGTCATCGCGGAGATGAACAGTGCCAATTCAAAGTGCGACGAAGCTATCACACGCAAAAATTCTGGTTATGACGTTTCAGAATGACCCAATGCGCAAAGCTCATTACCCATACTTGAAAGATGTTTTTCGACTTGGGGACTGAAATCAATCGGCAGATTTTCCGTGAAGATCGAGGGAAGCTTCTTCGAGTGACTTCCACAAGCTGTGCATCGTAGGGTTCTTATTCGTGACGGAGCAATATGAGCGTATCTCCAGTCGCGTGCTCCATTCATCTCCACCCGCCTTCACTAACTGCCCTCGCTGAAGCTCGTCAATGACAGCACTTTGTGGCAACCAAGCCACGCCATACCCTTCGATCGCCATACGTACCAAAAGCATTGCCATGTCTGCCTCGTAGCAGCGTTCGAGCACGTTCACTTTTGCTCCATTCTTGATCATGATTTCGGCAACTCGACCTAAAAAAGTCGTGGCCGTATACGCGAGAAAGGGAACAGGTTGGGCTGAGGTACCTGGCAAGCGATACAACGGCTGCCCTTTCTTGTCAGGCGCACATAAAGGAAAAAAAGCATCACTTCCCAATGTTAGGCTGCGAAATTTTTCAGGATCTAGAAGAATGGGGGCTAGTGGGTGGTGGTAGACAATCATCAGATCGCAACTCCCCTCCTCTAGAGCGATGATGGCATCTGGAATATTTGCAGCAACAACCCGCGCACTGAATTGCTCGTTGTTCTGATGAAACTGGGTTAACCACTTCGGTAGAAACGTCATTGACAGGCTATGGCCAGCAGCGATCTGCAAAGATCGACCGGGCATTCGCTCGACTTCGCGCAAGGCTGATCGCAGTTTCAATAAGCCAGTTAATGTCTCGCGGCCTTCCTCACAAAAACTCCGCCCTGCTGCGGTGAGCTGGACAGGGAAGGTTCCACGGTCCACCAATTCAACACCCACCCAATCTTCAAGTGAACGTATACGACGCGAGAGTGCCGACTGCGTGATGCAACGAACTTCCGCAGCTCGAGAAAAGGTCTTCCACTCTGATAATGCCAGAAGGTC
Organism: Pseudomonas sp. SDO5532_S415; assembly: GCF_054071155.1. Lineage (NCBI taxonomy): Bacteria > Pseudomonadati > Pseudomonadota > Gammaproteobacteria > Pseudomonadales > Pseudomonadaceae > Pseudomonas > Pseudomonas sp. SDO5532_S415. Next base: position 86,478 of record NZ_JBSVWS010000001.1, read on the forward strand.
TTCTAACCATTTGATTTGCATGACGGTATCCCGCTTTATGAATCTTCAGTTTACTGCGCTCTAGTCGGGAGATGCAGCAATTTCGAGGACTATTCCAAAACAGCATAGTGCTATCAAAATTACTCATCACGTTCTATCAAACCTGGTTTTAAAATCAAAAACGCTTAGAGCATCGCCAAAAATCTTCAAGCAATGGCATTACCCTCCGACCAGGTAAAAGACAGAACAATGAATTGAGGAAAGCTTCATGAATAAACATATACATGGGCGCGGTTCCCTAACCGGCTCCACCATAGAAATGCTCGCCAGTCGAATGGGCTTGCTTACAAAAGATGCTCCCAATCATCACGCTATTGAGTGCAATCCCGACCAATCCGAGCAAATCAAATGAACGATTACGTTTCGCTGCATGTTCTGATTGTTGTATCGACATTCTTTATTGCTGGTATCGTGAAGGGCGTAACAGGGATGGGCTTGCCCACTGTCGCAATGGGCATCCTCGGAGCAATCACCTCACCGGTCAGCGCAGCCTCGCTACTCATTATTCCATCTTTTGTCACCAATTTTTGGCAGCTTTTCACGGGCTCTAATTTCCTTTTACTAATAAAAAGGCTTTGGATGATGATGCTCTGCATCGTGGTTGGCACACTCGCCGGGGCATGGTTCCTGACAAGCGCTAATACGAAATACGCGAGTGTTGGATTGGGCTCGGCATTAGTTCTCTATGCGATTCACGGTTTGTGGGCGAAGCCACTGTCAGTCTCCGCGCGTTTTGAGCGTGTACTGTCGCCCGTAATTGGACTGGTAACCGGGGCAATCACCGGGGTGACGGGTGTTTTCACGCTACCCGCTGTCCCCTATCTTCAAGCCCTTGGCCTTTCCAAAGATGATCTTATTCAGGCATTGGGACTGTCATTCACGGTCTCAACAATTGCGCTTGCAGCAGGCTTGGCTCGCGGCGGAGCCTTCCATCTTGAAAATATTACTTTGTCCGTGCTCGCGATCATTCCCTCATTGTTGGGCATGTGGCTCGGAACAACGGTCCGCGAGCGTATAAGCGCCGCAACCTTCCGGCGCTGGTTTCTTATCTTCCTCGCAATTCTTGGACTTGAACTCGCAGGTCATCAATTTTTCTTCTGAGGCAGATGACAATCAGGATAACAATAACAATCGCTGGCACCGGCCTTTAACAAACCGCCCGGCCTAAAAGAGCGACATAGCAGGCTTGATCTCGCGGACGCATTGGCGATACTCAATATCCCTGTCTTGGATCGTAGTTTAGGCACAAGACAGGTACCGTCCCAACTGATTAAGTCCTGCTTCACACCATCGAGGTGGCCTGTCTAGAAGATAAGGCTATCCAACCCTTTAATTTGAGCGCCGAAATAGACATTGTCGTTTGATTCGGGTGGAAGAAAAAAGCTCACGCTAGACGCCGTAACGGCAAATGGCTAGCATGCGACTGCAACCCTCATAACAACCGACTCAGGCCAAGGACGAAGCGATGAAATTAGAGATCCGCGCTGTAAAAGGGCAAGGCGACGCCCCCAATGAATACCTTATGCTACTCGCTCTTGATGATTGCGACCTGGGCAAATACGCCGTGGTTGACAACACCTACGATGCTTCAGGGAATGCCAGTAACAAAGTTCGGCATACTTTTTTCTTTCCGTCCAAACTGGTTAAGAAAGGTGACCGGATTGCTTTGTACACCAAATCGGGAAAATATAGTCTAGGTACAACGACTACTGAAAAACCTCTCCATCGTTTCTATTGGGGCCTGAATAATGCGGTATGGAATGATTCAGGGGACACAGTTCATCTTTTGGAAATAAGTGGCGTTAAAAAACTCAAAGTCCCCCCGAAAGCCTAAACTGCCTACTCTGGGGTTTTACTAAAGACCTTACGCTGGTACTGCGAACATTAAGAGTCGCTGGCCTAAAGGCATGGAAAGAGAATCTTGGCTATCCATTTTCTCGCCTAAATACTGAGCTCACCGAACTCAAGTCCGTCCCAATCTTTGTGAGTTCATCGGGTGTGTGAGATCAGGTTAAAACCCTTTCTCCTGCCGCAGCAGTACACCTCTGTTACAGCAAACGACATAGGGTCTCCACACCCCTGCCTCTCCACTCCGACGACGGCTCCATACCAAACAGCTCGATAGCTTGGTGTCATCAAAGGGGAGTGGTAGGCCTTTTATGTTACCGAACCGGCGTTTCGCCAGCTCGCAGAATGAAACGCGGGTGCAGCTCTCAGTGAGCACTTCAATTGTTCGTACCCCCCTAAAAATGTCCATCCTGGAATAAACGACGCTCAGCACGATAGGTGCGCATAGGAGCAAATCTGCGCTGAACACGACGTAGTCAGTGGGAAAGGGATGATAGGCAGCAAGGAACCCCGCTCAATAAACAGCAATTTTCTGAAAGAACCCCCTAAGGATCGACACTAAGGTGCGTGCTCGAAATGTGAAAATTTCGTGAAATTTTGGCTTTTTCCACCTGATTGTCTCGGCTGATGGTTGGAAACCGGGGGTACGAATGAATTCCGATGTTAAAACGTTACAGACCTCATGTATCGAAGCATGTTTGAAGTTGGCTCTAACCGGAGTAGCCTTAAGTATGATTTGGTTAGACATCGTTGTATTCAAAACGAATATGTTGGAAATGTCCTTTGTAGAAATTTCTCAAGAGACAATGCTATTTCTGTGTGCAGCATTATTTTTTGCAGGCACAAGCACCTCAGATAAAAAGGGATTCAGCATTTTGGTTGGTGGCTTTTTCGCATGCCTGTTAATGCGGGAACTGGATGGCTTACTAGACCCGATAAGTCATAGCGCCTGGTGTTGGCCATTCACAGCCATAGCAACAGTCTCCATTGCTCTTGCCTTCAACAAAAAAAATCGCCAGGGAACACTGATTGCCTTAGCGTCCTTCGCTCGTACTCGAGTATTTGGGACCATGACTACGGGGCTGAGCATTTTGGTATTTTCTCGTGTATTTGGCATGGGTGATTTTTGGCACTTAGTTCTGAGCGAAGGTTACATGAGACTCGCCAAGACTACCGTTGAAGAAGGTATCGAGCTACTCACCTATTCGATATGGCTGGCCGCTAGTATTGAGCACTTCACGCATACTCAAATTTCGAAGAAACGCTCAGTCACTTTAGAACCAGAGCTGAGTTCATTTTACGGGTACGCCAACAGCCCTTCATGAGCACACACCTATCAATTATTCTCTTTTATCCGCTTATGATTTTTTCATAAGCGCAGCACATGCATCCGCCCCACAGAAAAGCATGTTTCTGTAAGAACATTACTAAAATCGATGCTAGCGTCTTCGCAAATACCTTGCGCCGCATTCACCAGCAGCTGCTTGTTAATCAACCCTGTTCAACTCTGGCGCCTAATTCAATCGTCACCGAATAATCCCAGCTCAGAAGGAACTATCCATGAATAAATATACCCGCATTGGTCAATTGTTAGTGCTGGTGGCCGCCCCTGGTTTTGCTCACGCCTATGAAGCTGGTGACATCATCGTTCGTGCTGGCGCAATCACCGTTGAGCCGAACGAGGATAGTTCCGGCGTGAAAAGCTCGCTAGGCAATTTGGGTGGCAAAGCAACGGTCGACAGCGACACTCGGCTAGGCCTCAATTTTGCCTACATGATGACAGACCATTTGGGGATCGAATTATTGGCAGCCACATTTAGCCATGATGTAGGTGTCCATGGCCTGTCAGGCAATCTGGCAGGACTCAACGGCGACCTCGGTGATATCAAACAGCTGCCACCCACTCTGAGCTTGATCTACTACCCGCTGGATAAAAATTACGCGTTCCAACCGTACGCAGGTATAGGTCTTAATTACACAGCCTTTTATGACACTCACACTTCAAGCAGTGCTGAAGCCAAAGGGTACAGCAACCTTGACCTGGATAACTCTTGGGGAATGGCCGCACAAATCGGTGTCGACTACATGCTTGACGAGCATTGGATGGTCAACGGCCAGCTGCGTTATATCGACATTGACACTAATGCCCACGTCGATTTGGCCGGCGCCGGAGACTTGAAGCTTAATGTGGACATCGATCCTTGGGTGTATATGATCGGCCTGGGGTACAAGTTTTAAACCAACCTCTGCGCCAATCCACGTAAGGATCGAACTTCACGGACAATTCCTTACCGCACTACCACGCAGGTCGCTGCGCATTAGGCAATTTAAGAGACCTTGGTAATACGACTCAGATGGCTGACACGGTCAAGCTAGCCTATATGGAAGCTCTGTTTGAATTGCATAGTCGATACTGTCGCATGAGGAGTTTCTATGTGTATTGGCGACGTACCGGAAAGTAACAGGCATTCATAAATTCCCACTCTTTAATAATTTTTACTAGTTTATTGAAGTTCTTCATAAGCACGGTCTACATATATCGCCCTTGCAAAAAAGCATATTTTTGAAAGCAATCAGCTAACGGCAATGTTAACGTCCTTGTGTGACCACCTTTGCTCGAACTTCACAAGCAACTGTTATCTGTAACGACAGTCTCATCCCCACCAATAAATCGGTTACCTGAGGGTCTTTCAATGACAGTAATACCTAAACTCATTCTGTCAGCAGTGGCTGTTTGCATCAGCTGCATTGCTGTCGCGGACAACGAGAAAAAATTCCTTTACACATTAACGAATAACATCAAAGAAAATGAAAATGCAGTCGCGCAATACAAACGACTGAATGATGGCACACTTCAATTCATAAGATTCTACAAAACGAATGGCACAGGAATCAATAATAACACTCACGGAAAACTTGGACCGCAGGATAACGACTCGCAAATCATCGTCACGAACGATAAAAAACTACTTTATGCAGTGAATACGCACAGCAATAATATATCCGGATTTAACATTAGAAAAGATGGCACCCTAACCGAAATTCCGGGCTCACCATTTCCATCAAAGGGTATCGCACCAGTCAGCATTAATATTTCAGGAAACATCTTGGTCGTTGCTAATCGAAACGAGGACTATCATCAAAAAGCGAGCTTATCTGACCCTGAGGGAGCCAGTTACACTTCGTTTGAAATTCAGCAAAATGGGGCTTTGATGTACGCGGATAGCTTGAAGGTGCCTGGCTTCCAGAAGCCCGCGCAAATTCACGCATCGAAAACAGTAAAGAATTTATTTTTCGCCGATGAATTTCAAGTTGACGTGGATTTTGACGGAGAGGGTAATCGGTCTTTTTTAGCAGGCCCTAAAAACAGCGTTCAAGGCCAAGTTAGGACCATGAGAGTCGACGAAAAGGGAAAAATTACGCTTACTGATGTAGTCACACTACCGGAGACGATTGAGAATTATCTATACATTGGTTCGCCAGGCGTTCCCTCAATGCCATTAGGCATTTGGAGTCATCCATCGCAAAATATACTATATGCAGGGTTCGTAACGAGAAATCAGCTGGGTGTATTCTCATACGATCACTTTGGTCGGCTCAAATTTGTAAACGCAGTAAACAATAGCGGTCAAGATATCTGTTGGGTACTGGTCAACAAACAAGCGACGCGACTTTATACAGTGAACAACCTGCCACGCTTAAATACACAGCAGACTACAAGTACAATATCTGTTTATGACATTGCAGGCGAAAACGCCTTGTCACCTATGGAAATTCAAGTCGTTGATGTTCCTATCCCTGGTGAGCCGTTCATCAACAACCGAAGCTTGGTACAGCCAGGAAGCACTTCATTCGAGATAGCGCTTTCACCCGATGAGGATTTCCTTTATGTCATCAATCAAAGAATCAATCAGACCGAAGAAAACACTGGTAAAACTGGTAACGCCATACACAGTTTTTCTGTCCAAAAGGATGGCTTGATCAAGGCAACAGCCTCAGTCGACCTTTCAAAAGACGGATTCCCTTCGAACTCCAGGGCTCAAGGAGTCGTTGCGGTTGACCTCTGAAACTCAAAATTTTCGAGATGAACGCTGACATTCGTATGAACTACGAATGCCAGCGTAATCGAAAGATTTGACTAACAATTACTAACCCGCCAAACCAACAATTAGGAATCAAGTACCTGATGAATATTTTATTTAAACTCATCATTGATTTAATGCCCTCCCTCACTAGCACCGGCCACTAATTTTGTATTTTAGAAACGTGCTTTTTTTGGCGTATAAAATTTAATATTTCTCTTTTACCTACTTGCATTAACACCCTGCCACGCTATATACAATAAAGGCGAAACGGAAACCGCTAATTTTCCAAAAAACTGTTGGACCTGGTTTCGTAACCCATACTCATTACCGGAGTAAATCATGAAAAACAAATTCGCTCTGATCATATCGATTGCCATTTCCATATTTTCAATCCAGTCTCAAGCTTCTGACAATTTGTGCGACGTCAATCTACAAAGTATTGATGATGTCCTACATACGGCCGGCCAGAACCTCGGAGGAGGAGTAGTAAATAACCTTGAGAATGCAAAGAAAGAAGCAATAGAAGCAAAAAATGCCGGAGATATTAACAAATGTATTGCCGTGACACAGCGCGCCATCACTAGCATCGGCAATTCCAGTATGGGTGGAGGTCGCAACTAAACGCAGCTCCTGATTTGGCGTGCGAGTAGAGGTAGACTAATGGAAAGAATGTATTCTAAAACAGGAAATTACGTTCGCCTCAATTCCACGCCAAATACCCAATGCTTCTACCCCACGTAGAGCAATATGCCTCGGGTCCAGCCTCCCCTAGGCAAATACGGGATTTGTACCTTTTGCATCCTTTATCAGACTTGCGCGAACACAAATTCGACATTAGTAATACTGAGGAAACCAGGATGGTCTCCTGACAAAACCTTCAGCGATTAAAAGTCCCCTTTGAATCCAAGGTTCCAAGAAGCGCGCAGCGCTGCTTTTTTCAATGCCCGGACCTGCTCAGGATCCAGCTCACGAGAAATACTCTGCACGGTCGCCACGAGCGCCACAGTACCGATAAATTCCTCATTGATGCCTAATATTGGTGCAGCGATAGCAGAAATTCCCAGTGTTTCTTCCTCGATCGCAGACGCCCAGCCTTGAGACCTGGCTTCGCTGACCTGGCGCGCCAGCTCGACATGGTCGGTCACAGTATTGACGGTGATAGCAGGCAACTCGCCTGGCAGTTGATCCATGCTCAACTGCTTGGCGAAGGCCAAAGCGACCTTACCCTGAGCATTGCAATGCAGCTGCAGTTCAGTACCGATACGCACGCCAATTTCAAGAGTGGATTTCCCCAACAACGTTTCCACCACCATCAGCCGGCGCGCTTGAAGCACCGACAAAACCACTGTCAATCCCAACTCATCTCGCAGATCTCGAATGGCGTCAGTGGAAGCACTCAACAAGTCGATGCCGCTGGCTGCTACTTGCCCCAGCACATAGGCCTGGATGCCTAGCCGATACTTTGAGGTCTGCGGGTTTTGGCTCAAGTAACCACGCTCGACCAGAGTTTTCAGGTGCCTGAACACTGAGCCTTTGGTGGTGCACAGTTGTACGGCCAGCTCACTGACCCCCACCTCCTCCCCCGCGCTTGCCACCCGTTCAAGCACATCGAGGGCCAGTTGCACCGACCTGACCCCACCTTTCCCTGCATCGTCGCTCATATTTGATCCCCATTAATGCAATTCATCGAAGCTCGATCGAGCAAGGAAGCTTGTGCTGCAAATAAGCACGTTGTTCGCGTAGGCGAAACGATACATCTGTGCATCACTCATCAACAAGCCTTAGTCTCCGCATTTTTGCCTCGCTGAGCTTCTCATCTCGAAATGTTATTGGCCGCGGCATAAGCAGCTGATTTTTCTGTAAAAGCCCTCAATTTATCAAAAAAATCGCGAATGAGTTTTCTCTCATAGAAATACTATTACTCCTAGCGATACACAAAACATTTGACGACCACCGTCAATAGTCGTAAAAATGAAACCACGTACCGCATACGCATACGACTGATTGATGATTTAAGAGGATGACGTCATGACCGCTCGTGATTCGGCCCTGGCCCAGCGAGATATCGCCCACCATCTCCACCCGCAGACCAATCTGCGACTGCACGAACAGCAAGGCCCTTTGCTGATCGAGCGTGGCGAGGGCATCTATGTATTTGATGACCAAGGCCAGCGCTACATCGAGGGTATGTCAGGCCTGTGGTGTGCAACGCTGGGCTTCAGCCAGCCGCGCCTGGCTGAAGCGGCGTATGCGCAGATGTTGAAGCTGCCCTATCAGCAGACGTTTGCGCATCGCAGCCATGGGCCGGCCGCAGACCTGGCCGCTGAATTGATTGCCCATGCGCCGGCAGGCCTGGGCAAAGTGGTGTTCCAGAGTTCAGGATCGGAAGCGATCGATACCGCGATCAAATTCGTTCGCTACTACCACATTGCGCTGGGAAAACCGGGCAAGACGCGCCTGATTGCCCGTCACCGCAGCTACCATGGCACTACCCTGGCCGCCGCCAGCCTCACGGGTTTACCCAACATGCATAAAGGTTGGGGGGAGCCACTGGCCGATGTCATCCATGTGCGTTGCCCACACCTCTATCGCCAAGGTTTGCCAGGCGAAACCGAAGAAGCGTTCTCCACCCGTCTCGCCAAAGAATTGGAGCAAGCCATTCTCGACGCGGGTCCCGAAACCATTGGCGCATTTTTCGCGGAGCCCGTAATGGGTACCGGTGGCGTGATCCTGCCGCCAGCAGGCTATTTCGCCAAGGTTCAGGCGGTGCTGCGCAAATACGACATTCTGATGGTGGCCGATGAAGTGATCTGCGGCTTCGGTCGTACTGGTTATTACTGGGGTTGCCATGCCATGGGTATCCAGCCCGACATGCTGACCTGCGCCAAAGGTTTGTCCGCAGCGTTTCAGCCGATCTCAGCTTTGCTGCTCAGTGATCAGGTCTATCAGGTCATTGCCGATCAGAGCAACACCTTGGGTGGTCTGGGTCACGGTTATACCTATGGAGGGCATCCAGTGGCTGCAGCCGTAGCGTTGGAAACCCTGCGCATGTATGACGAGATGGATATCGTCGAACACGTGGCTGAGGTGGCCCCGGCCTTTCAGGCCGGCGTCAAAGCCTTTGCCGATCACCCCCTTGTGGGTGAAGCACGCGGCATCGGCCTGATGGCTGCGCTGGAGTTCGTCGCCGACAAACAGACGCGTGAACCCTTCCCTGCCGAGCTCAAAGTGGCGAGCAAAGTCAGCGATGTACTGCAACGCAACGGCATTCTGTTGCGTGCCCTGGGTGACACCTTGGTGATGGCACCGCCGCTGATCGTCGATGCCGATCAGATCCAGACTATTCTCAAGGCAGTGGCTCAGGCGCTCGACGAAGTCCTCGCGAGTATCCGACCATGACCGCACACTCCAGCCGCGCGTTGACCAGAGTGCCTATGCCAATACCCGACAACATCGCAGCACCCGAAACGCAAAGTCCGGTATTGGTTCGGTTCGAAGGTGTACACAAAACATATGACGAGCGTAGTTGGGTTGTAGACAACCTGGAGTTGAGCATCCGTCAGGGCGAATTTCTGTCCCTGCTGGGTCCAAGCGGCTCGGGAAAGACCACCACGCTGATGATGCTCGCCGGTTTCGACGCACCGGATCGTGGCCGTATCCTCATGGACGGCCATGACATCAGCAAACTGCCGGCTTATAAACGGGACATGGGCGTGGTCTTCCAAAGCTACGCCCTCTTCCCGCACATGAGCGTGGCCGAGAACGTCGCCTTCCCCCTCAACCTGCGCAAAGTTCCGGCCGCCGAAGCAAAGGTTCGGGTCAAGGAGGCGCTGGCACTGGCGCGCCTGGAAGGATTCGAAGATCGCAACCCGGCCCAGTTGTCCGGAGGCCAGCAGCAACGTGTCGCGCTCGCCCGGGCGCTGGTGTATCGCCCACGCATCCTGCTGATGGACGAACCGCTGGGCGCCCTCGACAAGGGTTTGCGCGAACACATGCAACTGGAACTCAAAGCCATCCACAAACAGTTGGGCATCACATTTGTCTACGTCACCCACGACCAAGACGAAGCCATGACCATGTCTGATCGCGTAGCAGTTTTCAATGAAGGCAAAATCGCCCAGATCGACCGGCCGGAAACCATTTACAACCGGCCTGCCACGCGCTTCGTAGCGAATTTTCTGGGCGAGACCAATATTCTGGAAGGTGTTCTGGTCAGTGTCTCGGGCAACCTCGCACGAATCCGCCTGACCGAAGGCGGCACGGTCCATGAGGCATTTTGCTCTGACTCCGAGCTGGCCGCGGGTGACCCGGCAGCGCTTGCAATTCGCCCAGAGAACCTACGACTGGCAGCTCCAGGAGATGCCTCGATTCAAGCCAATGTCGTTGACAGCATCTTTCATGGCGCTCACTGCAAGCTGCGCTTGGTGATGAGCAATGGCTGTGAGCTGTCGATGACTTACAACCCGGGAAACCTAGGCCAGGCCCCTCCCCAGCCCGGCGAAAGCGTGAGACTGGCGTTGCCCGCCGCTCAAGCAATGGTTTTGTGCTGAGCGCCGCAAAGAACAAGAACGCTTCGATCTGTTACGTCACTACTGCCGACCACAACTAAATCAAAAGTCTGGGAGTCACATCATGTTCAATTCATGCTCCGTTCGCAGTCTCACCTTCGTTTTGTGCGGGCTTGCCCTGCTCCAGGGAACCGCCCAGGCCAGAGACCTGACCGTGGCCTCTTGGGGCGGTGCGTATCAGGATGTGCAGCGCAAGATCTTCTTCGAACCGTACAGCCAAGCCAGCGGCAACAAAATCATCGATGACAGTTGGGAAGGCGGCATCGGGTTGTTGAGAACTCACGCCGAAGGCGCCGACAGTGGTTGGGACGTGGTTCAAGTCGAGGCCGAAGACTTACAGCTGGGTTGCGGTGAAGGGCTTTTCGTATCGATGGACTTCAAACGCATCGGCGGCAAGGACAACTACATCCCCAGTGCGGTCAGCGAATGCGGTGTCGGCAGTGCGGTCTACAATTTCGTGCTGGGCTACGACACCAGCAAAGCCAGTCGTGCCCCGAAAGATTGGAGCGACTTTTTCGACACTAAAACTTTCCCCGGCAAACGCGCATTGCGCCAGGGTCCCAAGGGCAACCTGGAAATCGCTCTCATGGCCGACGGTGTTGCACCGGCCGACGTCTACAAAGTCCTCAACACCTCAGGCGGCGTAGAGCGTGCTTTCAAGAAGCTCGACACGATCAAGAACCAACTGCTGTTCTGGAAAGCGGGTGGCCAGCCGATGCAATTACTGGCATCAGGTGAAGTGAGCATGACTACGTCCTATAACGGTCGGGTCACCAACGCGATTCATCAGGATCACAAGCCATTCGGGCTAGTCTGGAATCAGTCTCTGCAAACCATGGACAGCTGGGTGATCCTCGCCAACTCGCCCAACGTCGACAAAGCCTATGGCCTGCTGGATGTCATGGGAAAAGCTGAGAACCAGAAGAAATGGCCAAGCTTGCAGCCGACCGGAATCACGTCCGTCAAAGGGATCGCCGAAACTGATCCGGCTGCTCTAGCCGACTCCCCGAGCGCGCCTCAGAACAGCGCCAACGTGCTGGTGCTCAACGACAAGTTCTGGGTCGACCGTATCGACGAGCTGAACGCCAAATGGACCGCCTGGTCGGCCCAGTGATCCGAATCGAGTAAAAAGACATGAGTGCAATCGTAATCAATGCCTCATCACCGGTGGTCGCCCGCAAGGATCGCGGCGCCCTCTGGCGCGCCTACGGCCTGCTGGCTCCCTTGGTGGTGTTTCTTGTCCTGACCTTCGTCGGTCCGATCGGCACATTGCTGTGGCGCGCGGTCGCTGACAGCGAACTGCCCCAGGCGATGCCCGCGACGGCCAGTGCCGTTGCACAATGGGATGGCACGTCGGCCCCTGATGAGCAGCTGTTCAAACCGCTGGTACAGGATCTCAACGCGGTATCGCCCCGCGACCTGGCGGCGGCTGCCCGTCGCCTGGCCTACGAGGCGCCGGAACTGCGGGCTTTACTGATGGCGGCCAAACGCGAGGCCGGTAATCTGGACGGCAGCAGCGCGGGCATGCAAAAGCTCGACCCACGCTGGCTGGAAAATGCTACCTGGCAAACCTTCAAACGCGCCTCAGGCCCTGTCGGGACTTACCACTTGTTGTCCGCCGTGGACATGAAACACGACTACCAACAGGGCCTGGTCGCCAAGGATGAAGCCGGCCTGTATCGCTCGATCCTTGGACGCACCTTTGGCATCGCCGCCATCACAACCCTGGTTTGTGTGCTGCTGGCCTTCCCGCTGTGCGTGTTTCTGGACCGCCGAACACCCAAGACCCGCAACGCACTGTTGCTGCTGATTCTGCTGCCGTTCTGGACGTCGATTCTGGTTCGCACGACGGCCTGGATGGTGCTGTTACAGGACCAGGGCATCGTCAACGCAATGCTGTTGAAGCTGGGATGGGTCAACAGTCCGTTGCACCTGTTGTACAACCGCTTCGGCGTGATCCTGGCCTTGGTTCACGTGATGCTGCCGTTCATGGTTTTCCCGCTTCTTGCCGCCATGTCCAGTTGCAATCGCTTGCTGGTACAGGCGGCCTACTCGATGGGCGCTCGCCCACCGCGGGTGTTTTTCCAGGTTTACCTTCCTCAGGTCCTCCCTGGGCTGGCGGCCGGTGCATTGATGGTCTTCATCGTCACCCTCGGCTTCTACATCACACCCGCATTGCTCGGTGGGCCGGCCGATCAAATGATCAGTTTCTACATCGCCCAATTCACCACCGGCACACTGAACTGGGGCCTGGCTTCGGCGTTGGGCCTGGTGCTGTTGGTCGCGACCACCCTGCTCTACCTCATTCAGGCGCATCTTGCCCGCCGCAGTACAGGAGCGAAGTGATGATCCGTAATCCCAATCGCGGGCCGATGGCCTGGGCCGGTAATTTCGGCGTGTCACTGAGTGGCTGTCTGGTACTGGCCTTTCTGCTGCTGCCTATTCTTATCGTACTGCCGCTCTCGTTCAGCGACAGCCGCTACATGTCGCTGCCGCTGGGGCACTTTACTTTGCGTTGGTATGAGGACTTCTTCTCCTCCTCGCAATGGCTGAGCGCGCTGTTCAACAGCTTTGCGGTGGCGCTGGCGAGTACCGCGCTTGCCGTGATCCTGGGTGGACTGGCTGCGCTGGGGCTCCGACACCCGGCCATGCCGGGTAAACGCTTCATCGAAGTCCTGCTGATCGCACCCATGATCGTGCCGGCGGTGATCGTCGGCGTGGGCATGTATTTTGTGTTTTCCAATGCAGGCCTGACGCGAACCTACCTGGGGTTGATTCTGGCGCACACCACCCTGGCGGTGCCGTTCGTGGTGGTCAATGTCGGTTCGGCACTGGGCGGCCTCAACCAGCGTCTGTTATGGGCCGCGGCCAGCATGGGCGCCACGCCCTGGACAACCCTGCGCAAAGTGACATTACCGCTCATCTCGCCAGGCCTGGTGTCCGGAGGACTCTTCGCCTTTGCCACCTCGCTGGATGAGGTCGTGGTGACGCTGTTCCTCGCCGGCCCCGATCAGCGCACGCTGCCTCGCGAGATGTTCACCACGGCCCGCGAAGCCTTGAGCCCGGTATTGCTGTCCGCCGCCACCATCATGGTGCTGTTCGCCACCTTGCTGTTGCTGTTGTCACGTGTTGCGACTCGACGCTAGTAACGGCCAGATCTTCGTGCAAAAAAAGGACAGGCCCGCATTGCAGGTCTGTCCTTTTTTCCATTTGAGCGCCCCGAAGAGGCCCCGACGGCCACCCCCCGGAATCGAATGAGGCCCAGCTGCGGGGTTGGCGGCGACTCTATCCATCACAAACGCTTGTAGATCCCGGCATGCAAACGCTCGCTGATCTCAGCCGCTGCCGATTGCAGTTCGCGCAGCATGGCTGCCGGGGGTGGCGAGGGGATCGCCGCGCTGGGGCCCACGATGCCAATGGTGCCGACTATCACGTCGTTCTCGCGAAAGATCGGGCAGCACAGGGCGTTGATGCCCATGGTCACTTCACTGTCGGCATCGTCATAAAGCCGTTGGCGAATCAGTTCAAGACGCTGCAGGAGCGCCTCGGGATCGTGCAGGGTGTGCTCGGTCAGACGCGGCATTTTGCGTCGCATGACCCGTTGCTGGCTGGCGGCATCGGCGAACGCAAGCACCGTGCGCCCCTGTGCCGAACAATAGGGCAACACGCGGTTACCAGGCTTGACTGAAATGCACACATTCGCTTTGGACTCGACACACGACACCACCAGTGCAGTGTCATGGGTGGCGACCGCCAGCAGTGCCGTTTGCCCCGTGGCATCGCGGATGCGCGTCAGGTAAGGATCGGCAATGGCGCGCAGGTCGAACTGCTCACCGGCCGCCTCACCGTAGGCGACCAGGCGAGCCCCAAGCAGGTATTTCTCGCTGACGGGATCTTGTTCGAGGATGCCAAGCTGACGCATCGAGGCCAGATGCCTGTAGGTTCTGGGCTTGGCGGTTTGAAGCAGGTGTGCCAGTTCAGTCACACCCAAAGGGCGGCGTGCAGCCGTCAGCTCATCGAGCAGACGGAACACCATTTCCACCGATTCCAGCAATACGGGGCCGGTGGTGGGCTTTTCGTCATCCTGTTCCAAGAGGTCACCTCTAGTCGATCACTGGAAAAGCCCGATTGTATCTCCTGCCGAAACACTTGTGTTGTTCTGCGATATCAGACGCTCGAGAATTCAGGCAAGCCTTTAACGGCCCTGGCGCCTGGAGGCTTGATCGAAAACATGACAAATGCCCCGATCAGCGTCATGCCGGCCAGCGCATACAGGCCATATTCCAGGTGCCCGCTGCTCTGCTTGATCCACCCCAGCATGAAGGGGCTGGCATAACCGCCCAGATTACCGACGGTGGCGATCAGGGCAATACCTGCCGCCGCCGCAGTCCCGGTGAGCAGTACACCGGGCAGCGCCCACAAGACACAGAAACCTGCCAGGCCGCCAGACATGGCCAGACTCAGCCCTGCCAACGACAACACCGGTTGATCATGGAAGTACGCCGCAATGGCGAGTCCCAGGGCTGAAGCCAGGTTGCAAAGCGTACCGTGCCAACGTCGTTCACGTTTTTTATCCGAGTGACGGCTGACCAATACCATGACGACCGAGGCCACAGCGAAGGGAATGGCAGCGATCAACCCGGTGTGAAACAGGCTTTTCACCCCAAGCCCCTGAACGATCTGCGGCAGCCAGAACGACACCCCATAGGTACCGCACAGTAATGCGAAATTCACATAGATCAGGCACCACAAATCCTTATTGACGAATGCCGCACGGAAGTTGTGTCCAGCCCCCGCCGCCTCATGTTGCTGACGCTGGGCCGCCAGTTGTTGCACCACGCGCGCGTTCTGTTCAGGACTCAACCAATGCACCTTGCCAGGTCGATCGTCCAGGTAAAAAAACACAGCGATGCCCAGCAGCACGGCCGGAAGGCCCTCCAGCAAAAACAACCATTGCCAGCCCGCCATGCCCGCTACGCCGGCAAAGGTCTGCATGATCCAGCCGGACAGCGGACTGCCCAATACGCCGGCCATCGCAATACCCAGATTGAACCAGGCCATGCCTTGGGACCGCGCGTAGGAAGGAAACCAGTAGGTCATGTACAGCACGACCCCGGGATAGAACCCGGCCTCGGCCATGCCCAGCAGAAAGCGCAGGATATAAAAGGCCGTTGGCGTTTTGACGAACATCATGGAGATCGACAGCAATCCCCAGGTGATCATGATCCGGGTGATCCAGAACCTCGCCCCTACGCGCTGCAGGACCATGTTGCTGGGGATCTCGCACAGGCAGTAGCCGATGAAGAAAACCCCGGCTCCGAAACCGAACGCCAGATCGCTCAAACCGATATCGGCCGACATCTGAAGCTTGGCAAATCCAACGTTCACACGATCCAGAAAGGCGACGACGTACAAAACGAACAGAAACGGTAACAGGCGCCAGGCGACACGGTTGTAGAGCACGCTGTCCTGTTCATTGTCGAAGGTGCTGCGGGATATGAGGTTCATCGCTGTACTCTTGTAATTGTTGTGCATGCGAAGAGGTGCGCATCAGGCGCAGATTTGATCGGGCTACGCGGCGCTCCCCAAAATGAAATCGGCACACCGCTCACCGATCATGATGCAGGGTGCATTCGTATTGCCGCTGACGATGGTCGGCATGATCGACGCGTCAGCGACGCGCAGCCCCTGCACGCCATGCACCCGAAGATCGGGCCCGACCACTGCGTTGGCGTCCGTCCCCATTCGACAGGTTCCCGCCGGATGGAAAACGGTTTTTGCAACACTGCGCACGTAGTCCTCCAGCACATGGTCTGGAATGTCGTCGTGATCAGGTAGCAACAGCATCTTTTCCACGACGCAGGCCAGCGATGGTGCACGCAAGATGCGTCGGGCAAATCTCACGCCCGCCACCATGGTCCGAAGGTCGTGCTCATCACTCAGATAGTTGGCCTTCAGTGACACCTCATGCATCGGATCGGCACTTTTCAGGCGCAGTTGGCCGCGCGAGCGTGGGCGCAAGGCGCAAGGGTTGATCGAGATACCGTGGCCACTGGGGGGCAACCGGTCGATGTCGCCCACCAGCGCGGGCACCACGTGAAATTGCACATCGGGCCGACCGCAACCGGTGGCATCGACGAAAGCGCCGCTCTCGACCACATTGGAGCTGAGCAGACCCGAACGGTTGGCCAGGTACTTGAGCCCATGCCCCAACGCCCGCAAGCCGCGGTCATGTCCGAGCAAGCTGACAGGTTCGCGTGTTTGCGCATAAACAGAAGCACTGAGGTGGTCCTGGAAGTTCTCGCCCACACCCGGCGAGTGAACGCGCGTAGCAATGCCCATTTCATCCAGATGAGCTCGCGGCCCCATCCCCGACAGCATCAAAAGCTTGGGCGAGGCGATCGCGCCGGCACTGACAATGACCTCTGCACGGGCGGCAAACCTGACCACAATACCTTCGCGATCCGTGGCCTGAACGCCCGTGACCCGACGACCATCGAACAGCAGTTCGGTGACATGGGTCTCGGTGCGTACCTTGAGGTTTATGTTGTTGCGCAAAGGCCGTATGTAAGCCACCGCCGAACTGGCGCGTCGACCGTGTGAAGTGGTGGTCTGATAGAAGCCCGCGCCCTCCTGCCTGGCGCCATTGAAATCGTCTGTCTCGCGTACCCCCGCTTCGACAGCGGCCTGCACAAAGGCACGGCTCAGGGCATGCCGGTGTCCCGCGTCACTGACATTCAGTGGGCCCGACTGGCCGTGCAAGGCACCGCTCAACCGGACATTCGATTCACAGCGCCGAAACACCGGCAGAACATCCTGCCATCCCCATCCGGGGCAACCACTGGCCTGCCAATCGTCATAATCCTGTGCCTGGCCGCGAATATAAATCATCGCGTTCACCGAACTACCGCCCCCCAGTGTGCGGCCTTGAGGAATGTAGACCTGGCGTTGATTGACGAAAGGCTCGGGTTCGGTGCGATACATCCAGGTACGCCGGGAGCCGTGAACCCGGATGAAGGTGCCAGGAATGTGAATGTACGGATGGTTGTCAGGCGGTCCGGCTTCAATCAACAGCACCTGTTTGCCAGCGTTCGCCAGCCGTGCGCTCAAGGCACAGCCAGCGGAACCGGCCCCGACCACAATGTAATCGAAGGTTTGCATTGGCATTGATCTCGGTGTCGGGTGTCCTGTTCAGCCGATCTGGCTGACGAATTTGGTGGTGAAGTACGCGTCCAGCCCTTCACTCCCCCCCTCGCTGCCGTAACCGCTGTCCTTGACACCGCCGAATGGCGTTTCGGGCGCAGCAAGGCCGAAGTGGTTGATGGAGACCATGCCCGACTCCAGTTCATCAGCCAGCAACGTTGCGCGCTGGATCGATCGGGTAAACACGAACGCTGCCAGCCCGAAGGACAAGCCGTTGGCCCTCTCGATCACTTCTTCGACGGTATCGAAGCGGACAATGGACGCGATCGGGCCGAACGGTTCTTCGTTCATTACCCGTGCGTTTTCAGGCACATCGGTCAGCACCGTAGCGGGATAGAAGAAACCTGCGCCGTCGGTGGTTTTGCCACCCAACGCCAGTTGTGCGCCGACAGCCAAGGCGTCATCGACATATTCCTGCGCGGCAGCCACCCGGCGTGGATTGGCCAACGGGCCCAATTGTGTCGAGGCATCGTGGCCATCACCGACCTTGATGGCGGCACCGGCTGCGCAGAACGCATCGACGAACTGCTCATACACCGCCGATTGCACATAGAAACGCGTCGGCGAGGCACAGATCTGGCCGCCGTTGCGGAATTTCAGGCCCGCCCCCAGCGCCGCCACGGCCTTGACGTCAACGTCATCGCAGACAATGAACGGAGCATGTCCTCCCAGTTCCAGTGTGCAGCGCTTGAGGTACTGACCCGCCAGCGCCCCCAATGCACGACCGACCGGCACCGAGCCGGTGAACGACACTTTGCGAATGACCTCGGAGCGAATCAGGTAATCGGACACTTCGGCCGGCACGCCAAACACCAGGTTCAGTACGCCGTCAGGCACGCCGGCATCCTGAAACGCCCGGCACAACTCGATACAGGATGAAGGCGTTTCCTCCGGGCCTTTGGCAATGATCGAACAGCCGGCCGCCAGTGCGCCCGCAATCTTGCGCACCAATTGGCTGACCGGGAAGTTCCAGGGGCTGAACGCTGCTACCGGCCCTACCGGTTCGCGCAACACGGTCTGCCGGACGCCTCGGGCACGCGCAGGAATCACTCGACCGTACGCGCGACGACCCTCCTCGGCATACCAATCGATGTGATCGCCAGCGCCGAAGGCTTCAAGTTTGGCTTCCGCAAGCGGCTTGCCTTGTTCCAGGGTGATCAGCGCCGCTATTTCGTCCGAACGCTGGCGCACCAGGTCGGCCGCCCGACGCAAGATTTTCGAGCGCTCGTAGGCCGAGGTCTTGCGCCATACCTGAAAGCCACGCTGTGCCGCCGCCAGAGCTCGATCCAGATCGGCCGTTGCGGCCAGGCTCAGCTTGGCAATCAACTCGCCGGTGGCGGGGTTAAACACATCGGCATGACGCTCGTGGGCACCAGCAGACCATTGACCGTCAATCAGCAGGGATTCGATAACTCGCATGTAAAAGGACCTTTAGGGACTGAACAGAATTGGTTTCATTGAGAGAAATCATATTTCTCTGTGTGGCACAATCCTAGGAGTCGAAAAGCGTGAATGTCAAGGCGAAAAAGTCGCTTGACCATCTATTACTGAGCGCGCTAGGTTTATCTCACAGCGAAACACTATTCCTACAATAGAAACAAAGGTGCGAACCGATGAGTATTGCCAATGCACTGCTTCACAACTGGGATGACCTACCCCGCGAAACCGTCCGCAAAGGCGTCGAGCGCGTGGCTTTCCGCGGCGATGACACGCTGTGTGTGATGAACTGGCTGACCCCGGGCATGGACATCAACCCTCACAGTCACACCTTCGAACAGCTGGTGATCATCGTGCAGGGACGCGTGCGCTTTCACTTGGGTGACGACGTGGTCGAAGGGGGCCCGGGCAGCATGATCCGCATACCACCCCACGTAGTGCATTACGCCGAACCGATCGGTGACGAAGTGGTGATGAACCTGGATGTGTTCTCGCCGATTCGCGACGACTACCGGCACCTGATCGAATACCAGGCGGGCGAATTCGCCGACGCCGGGCAAGCACAGTCATGAACGGCAGAAGCGGCATGAACGGCATGAGCTTTTCGTCCCGGCTGCGTGCCGGCCAGTCACTGATCAGCACGTTCATCAAGACGCCAAGCCATGCGCTGGTGGAGATTGCCGGTGACTGCGCGCTGGATGCAGTGGTGCTGGACGCCGAGCATGCGCCCTTCGATCAAGGCAGTCTTGATCGTGGCCTGCTGGCCTGTCGCGCCGCGCAGGTGGCCGGTTTGGTACGCGTCGCCGATGACCGCCCCAGCACGCTGTTGCAGGCGCTGGACCTGGGTGCCGACGGCCTGGTTTTGCCCCATATCGTCGATGCGGCTCAGGCACGCCAGATATTGCAG
Organism: Pseudomonas sp. SDO5532_S415; assembly: GCF_054071155.1. Classification (NCBI taxonomy): domain Bacteria; kingdom Pseudomonadati; phylum Pseudomonadota; class Gammaproteobacteria; order Pseudomonadales; family Pseudomonadaceae; genus Pseudomonas; species Pseudomonas sp. SDO5532_S415. The sequence continues at coordinate 106,565 of NZ_JBSVWS010000001.1, forward strand.
GCAACCCGGTATCGCAATGGCAGCCGTGGTTTCTCCAACTCGCCCAGGGCTGGCGGCTATGGCCGCGCCAACCTCGCCGAACACATGGCCGCCGAGGATGGTCGTCACGCGATCATTGCTCAAATCGAGGACCGCGCGGCACTGGACAACCTGGCGGCGATCGCCAGCGTCGAGCAGATCGACTGTCTGCTGGTCGGGCGTGCCGACCTGGCGGTCTCGCTCGGCGTCAGTGCGCTGGATGATCCGCGCGTCGAGTCCGCTGTCAGCCGTGTGATCGAGGCCGCACGGCAAGCCGGTAAGGCTGCCGGGATTTTTGTCTCCAACAGCGAAGACCTAGAGCGCTTCAGCAGCCAGGGAATGCGCTTTTTCATTCTGGGTTCGGACCAGGCGGTGCTGCGCACTGGCTGGACTCAACAGGTACGTCATTTCCACAGCCTCACCCGCTGAGCCGCCTGCAAAACAACAAGAGGTAACCCCATGAACGCCATCATCAAGACATCCGCCAACGAAGAACGCCAGGCGCGCATCGACAGTCTCATGCGCGGCGCCATCGACCTGCATTGCCACAGCGGCCCCTCGGTCATGCCGCGCTACTGCGACCATGTCGAAGCCATGCGTGAAGCTAGCGAGGCTGGTTTGAAGGCAGTGTTGCTCAAGGACCACTACTACAGCTGCACACCAGTGACGACCCTGCTGAACAAACACTTCAGCGAGCTTGACGTTCACATGCTGTCGGGTGTGCCCCTCAACAATTCGGTTGGCGGGCTCAACGTCCATGCCGTCGAGCACGGTTTGAAGCTGGGCGCGAAGCTGGTCTGGATGCCAACGTTTTCCTCGGCCAACCACATCGCCCATCACCATCAGGACGAGAAATTCACCGAAAAATTTCCGCAAACCACCCAACGCATGCTGCAGCCGATCCCATTGACCGTACTCGATGAAAACGGCCGTCTGAAGGAAGAAGTCAAAGCGATCCTCGACCTGATTGCCGCAGAAGACGTGGTGCTGTCTGCCGGTCACCTCAACATCAAGGAAATCTGGCCGCTGTTTGAAGAAGCCCGTCAACGTGGCGTCAAACGACTGCTCGTCAACCATCCAACCTACGTGGTCGATGCCACGCTCGATGACATGCGCCAACTGGCCACGCAAGGCGTCTACATGGAGCACTCGATGTGCATGTGGGTGCCTGGGTCGAAGTTCAAATTCTACGACGATCAATTCCTGCAACAAGTGATCGAAGCAGGCACCGTGGACCTGACCATCCTCGGATCCGACTTGGGTCAGCAAGGCAATCCAAGCATCGCCGAGGGCTTTCGTAATGTGATTGGCCAACTGCTGGATCTGAACTACAGCGACGAGGATATTCGCAAGATGACCTCCGGCAACGCTTCCCGCTTGATGAACCTGTGAGAGCCCGGGCATGACGCGACTTACTACTCAGATTGGACCACTGTCCTTTAAGAATCCGGTGTTTTGCGGGGCTGGCGAGCAGACCATGACTCGCGATGCCATCCGCGCAGCCCTGGCCACCGGAGCTGGCGCGGTGGTAGCCAAATCCACCAACGAATCGCTAGCCGCCAAGCAACAACTGGACAAGACGGACTATGTGCTGCTGGATTCGAACTGGAACCGTTTGCCGTGGGATTTCTCCCCGCCGCCGGATGCCAGCCTGTTCGGTCGTTCAGGCCTGGTGCAACGCGGTTTTGCCGAATGGCTCGACGAGCTGGTGAAGCTGGACCTGGAGGCTCGGCAGCAAGATTCTTACGTTATTCCCAGCCTGATCCTCAGCGACCTTGAACAATGTGCGCAGTACGCCCGGCAGATCGAACAGGCTGGCTTGAGAGTGTTGGAGCTGAACATTGGCGCCCCCCACGGAGAAGAAGCAGCCAAGGGCGCCATCGTCCTTGAGCGGGGCGCGGCACGCATTGAGGCCATTGTGTCGCGTATCCGGCGGGCGACGACATTACCGCTGTGGATCAAGCTCACCGGGCAGAGCGAGGACGTCGTCGGCCTGGCTCAGGCCGCACGCAGAGGCGGAGCCGACAGCGTTGTGATGATGGGTCGTTTCATGGGGTTTCTGCCGGACCTGGAAACCGGTCTGCCCTTGCTGGGAACCAGTGCCGCAATCGGTGGCGGCTGGGCGCTACCACTCACCGCGCGCTGGTTGATGATGACCCGCAAAGCCATGGGCGATGATTACCCGCTGATTGCCACCAACGGTGCTCGTAGCGGGCTGGATGTTGCGCGCTTTTTGCTCGCCGGTGCCTGCGCCACAGAGATGACCTCTGCGGTATTCAGTGGCGGCTATGAGGTATTGTCCCGCGCTGTACGCGAGCTGGATGAATATGTCGTCAAACGAGGTCTCAGCGTCGAACAACTGCTGGGCAGCGCGGCTGATCAGGTGCAGACCTATCAGCAGCAACCTGACCGACCTGAGTGGTGGAAAGGTTTTGCCCCGGAGTGCCAAGGGTCTCTCGACTGAAACGGCTCAGTCGGGAAATCACTGATAGTTGGCGGTTGATGTTGCCGTGAGGAAAGGGCCCAGTGGGCTCTTTTCATTTTACAGTTATCAAATCATGGGCCCCTATTCCCGCTCCTTGAATAGCTGCTTGTACGGTGGCAAGTTCGTTAGCATCGACGCGGGTTTGCAACATGCCAACCTGAACTGCGCCGAGACTTCAGCCACCCGCGAAGACGAGTGCAGTTTTTTCTGTGGGCAAGGCAAACCTCCAGCAAGAATCAACACAGGTTGATGATTCAAGAGTAGCCACACCCCGCCCCCTAGTCATTTCAAGAATGATAGGATCGACTCCAGGCACACTGTCACCACAGATCTGAAATCGTGAATCGTCGAGACTTGTGCTCGAATCTGACGGGCAGCTTATCAATGAGTACCAGGAATAAAGTATGGCAGTGGCGGTGCATAAGTTGACGGGAACTGACATTCCGGAATGCTTTCGAGGTCCGAATGTCAGGGCTGTATGGCTCGTAGTGGCTGGAGGTTCGGCAATCAAATACTGTGCAACTGAAACCGAAGCACGTGCATTGGCTGAACGTTGGCAGAATCAGCAGCATCAGCAAGCTGTGAACACTGCACCGTCATACCGAAGTCTCCGTATGGGATAGTCTCGACTCCGAGTCGTCGCTAGGATCGGTGATAAACGATAAGGCGATCGCAGAAAAAACAGGCCCTGAAGAGGACCTGCTTCTGCGCTGTTTATCGAACCGTGCTCGCATCCTGGTTGAACAAGAGCTTGCGTGTTTCTTCGTCTACCACAGGTGCAGTGTTGATCTGTTCCGCCAACGCGTAAGCACGTTTCGTCGCAGGCCGCCCCCCTACCCGCTCAAACCATCGAGCCAGGTGTGGGAAGTCGCCGAGGTCTTGTTGCTGCCTTTGGTGAGGCACGATCCAAGGGTAACTAGCCATGTCGGCGATGCTGTAGTCGCCCGCAATATAGTCACGACCGTCAGCCAAGTGTTTGTTCAACACCCCGTACAAACGAGCAGTTTCCTTGATGTAGCGCTCTTGAGCGTACGGGATTGGCTCAGGCGCATATTGGACGAAGTGATGGTTCTGCCCCGCCATCGGCCCGAGTCCTCCCATCTGCCAGAACAGCCACTGCAATGCCTCATTGCGGCCTCGCAAATCCCCCGGAATGAACTGATGAGTTTTATCGGCCAGGTACAACAAAATGGCACCCGACTCGAAGATCGACAGCGGCTGACCGCCATCCAAGGGTGAATGGTCAACGATGGCCGGAATGCGGTTATTAGGTGCGATGTTCAGAAACGATGAAGTGAACTGATCCCCTTTCCCAATATTTACCGGCACGATGCGATAAGGCAGGCCCGACTCCTCGAGAAACAAGGTGATCTTGTGCCCATTGGGGGTCGTCCAGTAATGCAGGTCGATCATGATCTTGCACCTCTACTGAGCGATCTGAGGGAACATGACTTTACGGGCCTCAGCATCCATCTCGGTCTTGTAACTGTGCTGGGTCTTCAATGCTTCAGCTCGCTGTGCTGCGGGCCGTGTATTGATCTCATCGAGAAGGCGTTTGACGTTCGGCAATTTTTCCCAAGCGTCATTGCCCAGAATGAACGGTACAGCACGTGCCCACCCCCATACCGCCATGTCTACCAGCGTGTACTCATTTCCCAACATGTAAGGCAGGTTTGCCAAGCGATCGTTGAGGATCGTCCAGTGACGCCAGGCTTCAAAGGTGTAGCGCGTAACGGCGTAATCTTTTGGTTCCGGTGCGTAGTGTTTGAAATGCACCGTTTGCCCAGAGTACGGGCCGATTCCTGTCGCGACGAACATCAACCACGAATACATTTCACCGCGTGCTTTCAGGCTGTCGGTTGGCAAGAACTTCCCGGTCTTCTCGGCCAGGTAGAGCAGCATGGCGTTGCTGTCGAACACGATGTTGTCGCCATCAACCAAAGCCGGTGTCTTGGCATTAGGGTTAATTTTGAGGAACGCTGGATCGTGCTGTTCGCCCTTACGCGTATCGACAGGAATGAGTTCGTACGCAAGACCTGATTCTTCAAGGAACAGCGCTACCTTGACGGGATTGGGAGACGGGTGAAAGTAGAACTTGATCATGTTGACTCCTGATGACTTCGGCGAACGTTGGAATGAACCAAGGGCGGTAACCCCAGGCTGTTGAGTGCCATTTCGATAGCTTCAGTTACACATGTCGGATCCGGGCTAACCCGTGCCAGCACTCGAATGCCAAGCAATACACTGAGCAGATGACTCGCGCCCTGACAGCCATCGATGCCCACAGCACCGCTTGACTGTTTGCTGAAGGCATTCAAACGGTCTCGAAAAAAAACGCGGATTGTCTCGAGTTCAGTTGCTACGGCCTGACGCAAATCAGGATCTTCTGCCGTCGCTTCAAGGGCAGAGTTCACCAGCAAACATCCACGATGAAGTGGATCGGTAAGCGTGCGATTCAACACTTCAGAAAAAAACTCTGTAATGGCCTGGCCCGCGTTTGACAAAACCTCAAGGCGGCGAATGCGATCACGCACGCTGCACTCCAAGTAGTGCTCAAGGGAGCGAAGATAGAGGCTGCGTTTGTCGCCAAATGCGTTGTAAAGGCTTGGCTGGTTTAGGCCGGTGTGCTTGACGAGGTCTCTCGTCGAAGTGCCTTCATACCCCCGCGCCCAGAATGCTTCGACTACAGCGGTAAGAACCTTTGATTCATTGAATGCACGAGGGCGAGCCATGGAGTAATTATCCCTACAGGTTTGCCGACGACCCTAACATAGGTTTTGTATCGATCGCCACAATACAAAAACAACAGGAAGCCCTCACCTACGCCAAGCTCCAACAGCCAGGGTATTCAGGATCTATCTGTGCATTGTCCCGAGACTGAGGCGGATAGGTCTTTTAGCTCATTCGGCCAGCCGATATTCAGACCGACGAAACTTTAGCTTTCGTCAGACTTTTTTAAGAAAGACAGCTTCTGCTATTCACCGCTCTTGTGCTGAGCTATTTCGCCACCTGAGCCCACCTGTGGCTCGGAAGGCAGCGAATTGAAATCTCGCAGGCTCAGTGGATCATGAGGATTGCCAATCAGTAATTGCGCCGGCTTGAACCCAGCATTCACGATGCTTTTTGCTGGGTCGAATTCATCGAATCGCAGCCCAGCCAGATCCACCCAGCTGTGAATAAAATGCGATGTACTGTAAGGACGCGTCAGGTATTCAGGAGGCTCCATTACCGTACCTTGCGCCGATTTCCAGCTCGGCGATTTCCACACAATGAAGGGCACGGTGTACATCGGCCGCGTCGGGGCTGCTTCATTACGGCCCAAGACATCCGGAGCGACAGGGTCGTAGACGGACTCTCCGTGATCGGACAAATAAAGCAGAAAGCCGTTGGGGTCGCTTTCACTGAATCGCTTGATCAATGACGACACCACATAGTCGTTATATCGCACCGCGTTGTCATAGGCGTTGTAAAACGCCAACTGGCTTTGCGTAACGTTGTCCGGCACCCCTGTTCGATCCTTGAAATAATCGTACGACTCAGGGTAACGATACTTGTAGCTCATGTGTGTGCCGAGCAGGTGAACCACAATCAGCTTTCGCGGGGCGTCGTCGTCCAACACCTTCGAGAAGGGTTCGAGTACATCTTCATCGTACTGACTAGTCTGGTTCTGGTCGCGATTGTTGTTCAAATACGTCTGCTCATCAGCCTGCTTTGAGAACAGCGTTAACATGGTGTTGCGCTTGGTCATGGTCTGCTGATTGGTGATCCAGAACGTCTTGTAGCCTGCTTGTTTCATCACGCTGATCACTGTCGGAGTGCTCAGGAACAGATCAGGATGTTCCTCGTCAGCAAACGTCAGTACCTGCTCCAACGTCTCAATTGTGTAGGGCCGCGGCGCAATGACCTGATCGAAAACCTGCAATTGGTCACGCAGGTGATCCAGGTTTGGCGTGGTCTGCCGAGAGTAGCCATACAGACTCATGCGCTGACGGTTAGTCGATTCTCCGATGACCAGCACCAGCGTTGAACGCTGCCCGGCATGGATATCGGAAAGGTTCCTCAATGGAGGTATCTGCGCTTGTACAGTCAGCATCTTCGACATTTCATCCAGTTGCTGAAGGTACTGGTGGTAACCGACGACCATTTGCCACAGCGCGGCAGCCTCAATGTTTTCTTCGAATTTGGAGATCGCCAGACTTAGTGTCGGGCGTTTACGCAACTGATTGACTGCATTGAAGCCTGCACCCACCACGATGAACATTGCGCAACACACAACGATCGCGCGGCGAGACAGGTACGCAGGCCGAACACGAGTCCAGAGCACCAGGCCGCCTATGCTATAGGCAGCGAGCACGCTAACAATTGACCAGGAAAAATAGTGTCCCAGATATTCGGATGACTCCTGCATGTTCGAATCGAACATGATGAAAATTACACTTTGGGAAAACTCCTGCCCGTATATCAAAAAGTAAACCAGGCCTGATAGCGACGACGCCCAAAGGACAATGCCGATCAGCCCGCCCAGTACCCGCGCTCTGGTTGGGAAAAGGATCAATGGAATCAACCACAGCACCGTGACCATCGATGCTTGAATCATTCCTTTCCAACCCGCCACACCAGCATGAACAATCAACAGCTGCGTCACCCCGGAGAAGTACCAGAAAAAAATGAAACTCCAGACTAGACCAGGCCAATCAGTAGGTGGACGGACTGAATCAGATTTCTTCGCGTTCATGAAACCCCTCTTTGTATTCAAACAACGTCCATCAGCACCTCCCTCACTGCAGGTGCCGGATTACGTCGTTGTTTCGAGAAGAACAGCCCTACATGCCGACTGCTTAAAAAATCTGATCACAAGTGAACGATTAGGCACGGCTCACCATTTGCCTGATCAGCTCCAAACACCTGCTCTGAACTTCGGGAAGAGGCAACTTGGCGTCGACATCAACGATTCGCGCCCCCCCGAAACGCAGCAACGGTGTTACCTCTACTTTTCTTTTGATCAACTCTGGATTGTGATCAGGCTTGCGCGCCAAAGCGGTTTCCACGTCAATGTTCAAACGAATCACCAGCGTGGGTCGGTAGCGAGCCATGCGCTGATATAAAGCGAACTCATCAATGGCAAGCAGAGCCGTCAAATAACCACTTGGTCGCGCGGCACTGAGACCTGGACCATCGTAAATGCCCGATATCTCTACTTGGGGAAAGCGATCACAGATGACGAGCCCGGCCTTCTTACGCATATTCAACATCTGCTTGAACCGTCGAGCCCGCATCCAGGAAAAGACGTAAATGGTCAGAGCAGTGAATAGGCCGGGAATGCGTTCTTCCACAGTACGTGCTTGCAGCGCCTTGGATGACAAACGGCGCTCCAGTGTCGGGCCTATCAGTGGCCATGCTCGAATCTTCAAACCGATCGCGCCGGAGCCAAGACCGAGGTACGAGTAGGTTGCTCCATCGCCTTTCAAGGCGTTGCACAAATAGGAGGCGATTGTGGTCTTGCCTGCTCCGTCAGAACCGATGATAGCAATCAAGGGTGCCGACTCGCCGTCGCGCTCCTTGGGAGGGATGTAGGATTTGGAATCATTACTGGGCATAGATCACTCAACCATTTTCTAAATGAAGAGACACGGCTGCTATTGCCCGTGCGATGACTTCCTCAAGCGGCAAGCTGCTATCCAGATCCAGAATGGGTGCACCTTGGTATTCGAGTTGCGGAACACTCGCGATTTTCAGTGCGAGAGATTCGTAACGATGATCCGGTTTACGCGCAAACGCAGTTTCCAGGTCTACGTTCAAACGAATTACCAGGTCAGGCCGATAGCTGATCATGTAGGCGTAAAGCGTCCGTTCACACCCAGCCAAAAAGCGAACAAATCCGTTGCGATGCTTGACCTTCAGAAGACCCGGTCCATCGATCTTCAAGTTCGCCACCGCAATCTGGGGGAAGCGATCAGCAACGACAGCAATACCGCGGCGACGAAGCGCCATCATCTTTTGGTATCGCCTCAAGCGCCGAATCGACAACAGAAGAATTACGACTGCAACGAGTGTGCTCGGTCCTTTCCCATTGCTACGAAATGAGGGGTTACCACGAGCGGAATTCGCAACGATCAATCGTCCGATAGCAGGGCCCACCAAAGGCCACTTCATCAGCGCCTCACCCAATGATTTGGACTGGATACCCAAGTGACAACTCTGTGCCTCCCGGGATACTTTCATCCAGGCAAGAACAGCATCGGACACAGTGGACTTGCCGGCGCCATCGCACCCAACGAAAGCAATCAGAGGTGCCAGTTTTCCCGGGAAAACATCTGAAAAAGGCGATTGAGGGTGTAAAACCTCAGCTTGAAAATTCTGTTCCGCATCCTCGCCAACCACCGTCTGTTTGTTATGGGTTGCGCTGCTCATTGAAAGGTCTCCACCTCGATCATTAAGGGCAATACGGAGTCATTCATTGCTACTGAATGCCTCGTTCGTTTCCGCGATAAATTTGGAGACGCGCGTTACCTGCCCGCCCCTCACCTGCATGACCTGGTCAGCCTGTTCGATCAGGAGGGGACGATGAGAAACGGCGATGATCGTGATCTCAGGCGTCAGAGCTTTAAGGGATGTGCAGATATCGAACTCGGACTCGGGATCAAGCGCGCTTGTCGCCTCATCGAGAATCAGGAGGCGTGGACGATGAGCTAGGGCACGAGCAATCACGATGCGCTGACGTTGTCCGCCGGAGAGTTTGCCGCCGCGCTCACCGACGATCGAATCCATACCGTCGGCAAGACTTTGGACGAACTCCCATGCTCCAGCTTGACGCAACGCTCGTTCAGCGTCCGCACGTGTAAGCGTCGGCTCTCCCAAAGTGACGTTCGCAAAAACGCTGTCATGCAGCAGGAGAGTTTCCTGCGTTACATACCCAATCATGCGGCGCCACTTACGGCGATCGAGGTCATTCAGGACGGAGCCGTCAACACGTATTTGCCCTTCCTGAGGGTTCAGCAAAACGCACAGTAGATCGAGTATGGTCGTCTTGCCTTCACCAGACGGCCCAACCAACGTGGTCATAGCTCCGACTTCAAAAGTGAAAGAAGCGTTTTTTAGGACGGTGCGCTGCTCGTAGGTAAAGGACACATTGTCAAAATCGATGCGTTGCTCAAGGGTGGGCTCGCCCCTACCGCCCCGAGGCTCTACCTGGGACGCAGCAGTCTCAACCGCATGACGTAATGCCCAGAATGCACTCTCTTGCCCCGCCATACGGTGATATCGCTGTTGCGCCTTATGCATCAGGCCGAGCACGCGTACCACCATAAAGATCAGTACCATTACCGATGACAACGGTAACTGCCAAACCACCAAACCTACGTAAAGCCCGGCAGCTGCCAGGATGGCCAACAAAGGTTCCTGCAGGGCACGCAGTGTCTCCCGGCTGGTCACCTCTTTTTCCATTGCTGCATTCAGCTCGGTGGCTTGGTGTCGCAACAGAGAATCAGCGATGTCTTCTCGTGCCATGGCCTTCAAAGGCTTAACCGATCCGAGAGTGTCGGTGAGGCTCACCAATAAATCTTTCATGAGGCGAGTCTGGCTTTTACCAGCGCCACGCGATGTTTTGACCAACCCTCGAAGACCAACAAGAATGGCCAATCCGACGATCAGACATACCACTGCCGCTTGCCATGACACGATCAGCGCAATAGCTGCGTAAGCCACCGCCTGAATCGATAAGGCAAGCATATTGGCGGCGTGCTCATATGCGGTGGCCGCTCGATAGGCTTCTGTCGCAACTGAATTGGCCAGCGCACCACCAGGTTGATGCAGGTAGTACTCCCACCGGCTCCCCAATGTTGCTTTGATCAGATCAACCCGTAAGTCGGTGGCCACACGCGCAACGGTGTATCCCACCTGGCGGTTGGCCAAAAGGATCAAAAAACTGCTGACCGCCATGCCGACAACGATAACGATCAACAACGCGAGAATCGTCGGCTCCAGCCCCACACTCCGCAGCGCGTCGACAACATGCAAACCAAATTTCGAATGAGCGTTGTCGCCCAACATCACCGAAACCAGTGGCAACATGGTGGTCAGGCTGACGCTCTCAACCAGTCCGGCGACTACGAGGCTCAGCAACATCAAGGTGGTACGTCCCGGGTAGGATCGACCAAACGCAAAGATAATTCGCATAGCACTCACAGGTAATAACAGGCGAAGCGCCTTCAATATTTTTGTCGCACGCCCCGACCTGATGACTCAGCTCAAAGACGGGCTCGCTATCGACGAAACAACCTGACCACCATCAACCGGCCAAGCTCGCCGTTGAACGCAGCATCGCGAAAGCATGAATAATCTGGTCGATCTGATCATGGGTGTGGGCAGCACTGACGCTGCATCGAACCAGCGTCACACCTGTAGGGGTCGCAGGCGGCAGTACCAAATTGACGTAGACACCCTGCTCAATCAGCGCATGCCAAAACTGCAGGCCTTGTTCTTTGGTACCCACCATGACGGGGACGACTGGGCTGACATTCGGGCCTAACGAATAGCCGAGCTTCTCCAGTCCTTGGTACAGACGATGGGCATTGCTCCAAAGCTGATCTCGAAGCTCGGGACGTGTCGCGATCGAACGCAATGTTGACCGAACCGACGCGATGGCCGACGGCGACGGTGATGCCGTGAAGATGTAGGGTCGACTTGCATAACGCAGTATTTCCATACTGCTGCTCTTGCCTGCTGCAAAACCGCCAATCGCTGCCAGACTTTTGCTAAAGGTGCCCAGCAGAATGTCGACCTCGCTCTCTACTCCGAGTGCTTCAGACAGACCTCGTCCATTGGCGCCCATAACTCCGAAGGAGTGGGCTTCGTCAACAAGCAGATATCCGCCAAGCCTTCTCTTGACCTCAACGATTTCTCTGAGCGGCGCGGTATCTCCCAACATGCTGTAGATACCCTCCACGATAATCAGCGCATGCTTGGCACGTTCCCCCAGGCGACCCATCCTTCGTTCGAGATCCTTGGCATTGTTATGCTGAAACCGGATAATTTCAGCGCCTCCCAGCGCGCAGGCGTCATAAATACTGGCATGACAATCTGCATCCAGAAGCACCACCTCCCCTGGCCCGGCCAACGAACCGATCACCCCTAGATTCGCTACATATCCTGTGGAGAATACGATGACTGAAGGCCTATCTAGAAAAGCTGCAAGCTCAGCCTCCAGCGCCATATGACTGCCATAGCTACCGTTGGCCATTCGCGACCCCGTGGTGCCCGTACCTTCTGAGGTCAGCGCCTGTTGGGCGGCCACAATGGCGTCCGTATCAAACGTCAGTCCCAGGTAATTGTTTGTTCCTGCGAGGATGACGCTTTGATTGCCTATGCGACCCTCGGTGGGCGAGTACACTGCATCAATGCATGTACCAAATGGACTCGGCGTCGCATTCTGCAGACTGGAACGCTCGGCTGCCAGGCGGTTGAAACGGTCATACAACCCCATGGCTTTTCTCCACATACGCCACCAGAGAACTGGCCAGCTGTTGCGGGGTTCTGACGTCCATCAATATGTTGATGGGAATGGACAGGTCGTACTCGTCTTCCAGTTTCATCAATAGGTCCATCATTTTGACGGACTCCAACCCCAAGTCGTTAACCATGTCACTCTCGGCGAAAACCTCTTCCGATACCGGGACCATTTCCCGCAGGCACACCAGGACATTTTTTAGAACCGTATCTAGCGTAACCATGGCCAACCTCTTGAGCGTTTGATGTGACGCGTTTTTAGAACAACCGGTCTTTCAGCGCGCGGTGCAACTTGATCTGGGGTACCCACCCGATGGCACCGTTAATACCAGCGTTGCTGCATGCCCAATTGTCGTGAACAAGCTCTCTGACCTTGCTGGTCGTAAGCATCGGCTCGCCGGGAATCAGATAGGACAAAATGAGGTTAAATTGCGCCAGGCTGTTCAGCGCGCCACGAGGAATGGTCATCTGCCGCACAGGCGCGCGGCGTATATCAGCCCCAAGACTCGCCAGGCCCTTCCAGCTGTATCCACCTAACGTGCCGTCGCAGATCTCATACGTCGCAGGTCTCACCAACGGTGTAGTGATCCACTGCAATACGGCAGCGGTGAGATCAAACACATGGACGAAACTCAGGTGTGAGTTACTCGCGCTCAACCTAATCAACAGCCCACGCAACAACCAGGAAAACAAAGGCTGCAGCTCTCGATCGCCCGGACCATACACAGCAGTAGGTCTGAAAATACCGACGTTGATCTTTCCTGCCTCATGAAGAACTTCTTGCTCCGCGTTAAACTTGGAATTCGAGTACCAGGAAAGCTCAGGATGACGCGCCGCCAAGGAGGACATATGAAGAAATCGCTCGCAGTCCCCGCCGACACGCGCGGCCTTCATGACTCGACGACTACCGTCGACATTGGTGGCATGAAAGCCAGATACATCCCGCCCTCTGACAGCACCTGCGCAATGGACAACCATGCGTGCGCCTCTCACAAGCTCAGCAAGTGATCGTGAGTTTTCCAGCGAACCTCGCACCCAATAGATACCATTGCATAGACCCGACCGCGTCCTGCTCAAAGCGCGGACATTGAATCCTTGAGCTACCAACACTCGCCCGATCGGGCTGCCGATGAATCCGCTTCCTCCGGTCAGGGCCACCGTCATTGCCATCACGCGGAACCTGCGGCTGCAAGGGTTTCCTGGCGCGCCACCAGTCGACTGAGAAAGCGCATACGCGCTTCAGCTCGCGCAGGCTTGCCTGATGAGGTTCGAGGAATACTATGGGGTGGTACGAGCTCGATCTTGGGGGAGAGCCCGAACTCACTGTGGATCTTGGCAAACAAGGTGTGCAGTAGCAGTTCGCGCGCCTCTTGAGCGACGATCCGACATTGCACCTGCATTACCACCGATGTCTCCCCGTTGTCCTGCACAATGAACACGATGGCGTCTCCTGGTCTGACCTCTGGTTCTGATTCGGCGACCAGCTCGATGTCCTGGGGCCAGATGTTCCTGCCCCGGATGATGATCAGGTCCTTCTTGCGCCCGGTGACATACAAGTCACCGTCAAGCAGATAACCCAGATCACCGGTGTCCAGCCATCGTGTAACTTCCAGCTGCTGTCTCGACTCCTGATCCTCAAAGTACCCTGCCATCAGGCTTGGGCCAGAAATGACAATTCGACCAATACATCGCTCGGCGAGTGCATGGCCCGTGTCATCTAGTACCTGTAGTTGATGGCCCGGCAGAGGGCGGCCACAATTAACAAATGAGCTGACGGCCACGGATTGCTCAGTGGCTTTAACTGCCCGCCCTTCCAGTTCCAGAATGTCCCGGTCCACCCGATCGACCTGTCCGCCAGCACCGGGTGCGGCGAAGCTGACGGCTAATGTATTTTCAGCCAGGCCATAACATGGCATGAACGCGCTGGCTTTAAAGCCCGCTGGAGCAAAGTGCTCCGCGAAGCGGTTCAGCGTGGAAATCGCAATGGGCTCAGCGCCTACACCCGCCACTCGCCACCACGAAAGATCAAGGCTTTCTACCTCGGCAGTACTGCAGCGTCGCACACACAAGTCGTACCCAAACGGCGGCGCAACAGACACAGTGCCTCTGTTACGGCTCATCAGGCTCAACCATTGCTTGGGGCGCATGGCGAAATCCCGTGTCTGCAGGTAGTCAACCGATAGCTGAGTGGCGACCGGGGTCAGGACGAAACCAACCAACCCCATATCGTGGTAATACGGCAACCAGGAAATGCAGCGATCGTGAGGTTTCAGCCCGATTCCATGAAGGCTGATGCCTCGAAGATTAGCCATTACCGATCGCTGCGTTACGACCACCCCCCGAGGAAAGCGGGTACTGCCCGAGGTGTATTGCAAGTAGGCGATATCATCCGGCTGCGGACGCACGAGCTTGACGTCAAACATGCCGAGCGCTTCGACCGAATCAAAGTCGCCAGAGAATTTCAGAGCGCTAGGATCTACAGCCTCACCTACAAACGGCAGCCACTCTCGGCCACCGATAATTGCAGAGGGGGAACAACTGGCCAACAATCCTCGCAGCTTTTCAACGTACGCATGATGATGCCCCACCCCTGCAGGAATAGGCAGCGGCACCGGGATCAGACCAGCGTATTGACACGCAAAAAAAGCTTTAACAAAGCAAGGTGTCGTGTCTGCGATAAGCCCTACACGGTCGCCCTTCCTTAGGCCAACACCCAGTAACTTCTTCGCCGCTACAACGGCTCGAGCCTGCAATTCTCTGTACTCAACAACAGCCACCAGATGACAACGTCGGTCATAGAAGTTCATGCCCGTCTGCCCGAGGGCCGCGTAGTCAAGCGCTTCGGTGAGTGAAGAAAAGTCCGCAAAACGTTGAGGCAATGAACGCACAGCACTTGTCTCTGACAGATAGAGAACGGTCATAGATCTGAGCTCTTTATCAGGCGCACCACTAAATCTCGCGCTAGGTTTTAGGTCACGACATGCACGGAAGGAAACTTTGCACTACGCAATTAGCGAACAAACCAACATCATGCTCACCAACCGACAAATCGTATGAGTACCCGGACATTTTTAATTTTTCCGCCTGGCCGTCCCTGCTATAAAACACATAAAAGCAACCCACAGCTGCTGATAAGTACTGTCATTTAAGACCCATCTTCGAACATATCACTCAGATGAAAATAGCCAGACCACTACAAACCCGCCTGCCAACTTAAGACGTAACCGTGGCCAAGATACACCAAGCTCAATACATGGCTCCCCTAGGAAACCATGCGCCTAAAACCGCCTAAAAACAGAGCTTTAAGAAAAGGGTCACACCACTCCTTGACCCAAGGGACAATCGGTCTCATGGCGTTATATATAGCCGTAACAAAATATTTCAGCAACAGTTAAATACAGTTTTCAAGCACCCAGCCTCAATGGTACACAGGCACGCGAATTGGGGTCCCTCATTTATGCAGAAAGCAAATAACAGCCATGGACAAAATGAATTCATTAGTAAAAACAACAATAGTTAAAAGTCAGCAAGATCTTGATATCTTTATTTCACTTCCTGGAGTGCTATATAAAAATGATCCCAACTGGATTGAGTCGCTGCACTTAGAACGGCGTGAACATCTGTCGAAAAGGAACCCAACTTCTGAACACATTAGCTGGCAAGCTTGGATCGCAACACGCGAAGGCGTACCTGTGGGTCGCATCCTCGCTCAGATCGATAGGCTGCACCAAGAGCTCCATGGTGCAGATACCGGTCATTTCGGAATGCTCGATGCAATCGACGATCCGGAGGTATTTCTCAGCTTACTCACCACCGCTGAAGCGTGGCTGCATGCGCATGGAGTCAAGCAGATTACTGGGCCCTTCAGCATGAATATCAACCAAGAGAGCGGCTTGCTGGTTGAAGGTTTTGATACACCCCCTTCGGCCTTCATGAATCATCACCATCCTTACTACCAAACACACCTGCATACGCTGGATTACCGCAAAGCCATCGACCTTCTGGCTTACTGGATGCGTACCGACGAACTGAATTTTCCGCCCCCCCTTCAGAAGATGATGAATCGCGAACGCTCACAGATTCGTATCAGAATGCTGGACAGGTCGAGGTTCAACGAGGAAATGCAAACGCTGCGCGATATTTTCAATGACGCCTGGGCGAATAATTGGGGTTTCGTACCCTTCACCGAAAGAGACTTCGGCGACATGGGTAAGCAACTAAAACTCCTGGTACCAGACGACCTCATCTATATCGCGGAAATTGACGATGAACCCTGTGCGTTCATCGTCGCCATGCCGAACATTCATGAAGCAATCGCACCCCTCAAAGGCAAACTTTTACCTTTTGGCTGGCTTCGGTTGCTGTGGAAATTGAAGGTCACCGGCATTCGAACTGCGCGAGTCCCATTGATGGGTGTCAGGCAACGTCACCAGTTCAGTAGGCAGGGGCCGGTATTGGCATTGCTGCTGATCGAAGCACTCAAAGCCCCCTTTGTCAGACGCAAACTCAATGCTTTGGAGATGTCATGGATTCTTGAAACGAATACCGGTATGCGCACGATTCTTGAACGCATTGGTGCAACGGCCTACAAAAGGTATCGACTCTATGAAAAGAGCATCTGAGCCGGTGCGCTTTTCAGCGCTTGTATTGGCAGGTGATCGACATGCCAATGATCCCGTAGCTGCAATGAGTGGTTTGGGGTGCAAGGCCCTCACGAAAGTCCAGGGCATACCGATGCTTCATCGCGTGCTGGCTGCCTTGAGAGCGAGCGATCGCATCACTGAAATTACTCTCGTGGGTCCTTCGCGTCAGGCTTTGGACAATGACCTGCGCATGCACACACTTTTGGGTCGTGGAGAAATTTTCGCTCTGGAACCTGCACCCACGCCCAGTGCCAGTGCGTTGTTGGGACTACAGCATGTCAAAACCCGGCCCTTATTTGTCACGACCGCTGACCATGCCCTTCTGCGCCCGGAGATCGTTGACTATTTCCTTGATTGTTCGCGCCACAGCGGTTGCGATGTTTCAGTTGCTTTAACGCCACTGGAAACGGTAACGACAATGTTTCCAGGACATCGTCGCACAGCTATCAAACTCAAGGGTGGTCCGTATTGCGGTAGCAACATGTTCGCGTTCATGACGCCGGAAAGCGAAAAACTCGCCGCATTCTGGCGATCTGTCGAAGAGCAGCGCAAAAGCCCGAGAAAGGTGATCGCAAGTGCCTTGGGCTTGGCCGCGACCTTGAAGTACCTGATGGGTACGCTGTCGCTCGAACAGGCGCTGCAACACATCTCATCAATGGTCGGATTGAAGATCGGCGCTGTCCTCATGCCATTTGCGGAAGCCGCCGTAGACGTCGACTCCGTTAGTGATCACGCGCTAGTGGAACGTTTTTTATCGAAGCGAGAGCGTTGATCAGAAAGCTCTTTTGACTGCTTGAAAAATCCTGCGCCCCTTACGTTGTGATGCTACGCCGAAGCCGCTCAGCCCCATGGCTCTGCGGAAGGGGAAATAGGAACAACTCATTGCACCGCCTGACCACAAGGCCCAGAAATGCTTTTGATCGAGCGCTACATCATTGCCGAAATTCGTCACTCTGTATCGATCATGGTGGGCATTCTCACGTTTGTATTCGCAAGCTATTCAGCGCAGCGCTATCTGACACAAGCGGCCAACGGCACTCTGGCTTTGCAGTCTGTGATCGACATGGTGGTTTACAAGGTCATCATCGCGCTCGAAATGTTGGTGCCGGTCGCGTTGTACGCCTCGGTGGCCATCGCCATGGGCAGGCTGTACCACGACTCAGAGGTCACCGCTATTCTGGCCTCCGGTGCGAGCCCATTACGGCTTTATCGGGCCATCGCGCTGATCTCCACTCCGATCGCCATCGCTGTGACGGTCCTATCGGTCTACGGACGCCCCTGGGCGTATACCCAAACCTATCGCCTGGAACAGGAGTCCAAGGCTGATCTGGACGTGAATCATCTATTGAATCAACGGTTCAACCTCAACCCCGACAACGGCAGAATGATTCTCGCAGAACAGGTCGACCACGAATCAGGCAACCTGAAAAACACGCTCATCTACGATCCTGGCAAAGGGAAGACTCGTGTCTTTCGCGCCAATCTTGCGAGGGTGGTCGACCCTAATCCAGATGATCCGATAATCACGATGACGAACGGGACATCCTACACGCTGCAACATGCGGGAACGAAGGACATCACGCTCCTTTTCAATACCATGGCGCTGCACATGAAGCCCATCGAAACGGAGGAAAACTACAAGCGCAAAGGAACATCGACCGAACAGCTAAACGCGTCTTCCCTGCCGAAAGACAAAGCGGAATTACAATGGCGCGAAACACGCGGCATCTCTGCATTTCTTCTCGCGCTACTTGCTGTCCCCTTGAGTCGAAGCGCGCCACGCAAAGGTCGCTTCTCAACCTTGCTACCCGTCAGCATGCTGTTCGCAATCATCTTCTACGCCGGCAACATTTGTCGGACGCTAGTGGCCAATACCACCATCGCGCTTACACCTGGCGTCTGGCTGATGCCGTTGCTCATGGCATTGGGAGTTCTTGCGTTCATGGCCCGAGACTTGTCTCTGCTGCGTCGGCGCTCGAAATGAAAATAGCGAGCTCCTACCTCATTCGTAATGTCCTCATCGGTTTCGTCGCGGCAGCAGCACTGCTACTCCCCTTGTTCACCACTTTTGACCTGATCAATGAGCTCGAAGATGTGACGTCCGATGGCTATCGATGGAACCAGGCACTTATCGTTGTGCTGATGACACTGCCCAGACGCGCTGTTGATTTAAGTCCCTTCATTGCGTTGCTGGGAGGCATCGTCGGATTAGGCCAACTGGCAACCACGCAGGAATTGACAGCGATGCGCACGGCCGGGTTCTCAATCGTGCGCATCGCAACCACTACCGTTGTGGCCGGTTTGATTTTCGTCGTAATGATGGGCGTCATGGATGAATGGGCTGCATCACCACTGCAGCAGCGCAGTGTATTCATCAGAAACGAAGCCCTGGCCTTTTCAGGTGGGTCCACAAAGCCCAACGGCAGCATCTGGGCAAGGCGAGGCAATGAGGTGGCACGAATCGGCGCGATGGCACGGCACAACACGCCAGTCAGCATCGAGATCTTTCGTTATGCCCCAGACATGAGCCTTAAATATTACGTCTTTGCCGACAGTGCTGACATCCGTCCGGACGGAACCTGGTTACTCAAGAATGCCCAGATCAGGGAGTGGAAGCAGGCCGATGAAAGCATTAGTCAACAAGAGTATCTCGCGTGGCAATCGGTGTTTTCAGAACGACGTCTGAAAGAACTGACCCTGCCAACTGACAGCTTCTCCGTCATACAGCTGTATCGATACATCAAGTTCTTGGCCAGTTCTGACCAACCTACCGCGGAATATGAGATGGCTATTTGGCAAAAACTCGGACGTCCAGTTCTGACACTGGCAATGATCCTTTTTGCGGTGCCTTTCACGTTCGTTCAACAGCGCTCTCCCGGGTTAGGTGGACGCCTGGCGATCGGAGCCGTATTAGGCCTGCTGATCTACGTGAGTAATCAGATCATAGCCAATCTCGGTTTGTTGTTCGCTGCCAACCTCATGCTGACCACGCTACTGCCATCGTTCGCTTTGCTTGGCATCGCCATGATGCTCGTACATCGATTCGACCGGATGAGCTGATGAGCTGATGAGCTGATGAGCACAACACCTTCAGTGATTCGGCACGACTGCTTTGTTCCATCTATCACAACTGCAGGTTATTCCAATGATTGATCCGATAGCCCTCCCAAAGCATGTTGGAGTAGTTTTCAACCCCAAGAGTGGACATGTCAGTCGAAATCTCAAAACGCTTCGCAGGCTGGCGTTACAGATACCGCATTCAATGGTCATTGAAGCGACAAACCCTACCGAGATTGCAGAGGCGTTAGACACTTTCAACCTTGGGGTGAATGACCTGCTAGTGGTCATCGGCGGAGACGGCAGTCTTCAGGCTGCACTTACCGCCTCGCTCAGACGGTCAATGAACTCGACGCCTCTCATTCTGGCGCTACCTGCAGGCACAACCAACATGAGTGCGGTTGATCTGGGGATGACCATGACACCCGCATCCACGCTCGAGGCGCTGATCAGTTGGCTCATAGGAACTTCCCCCGCCCCCTCGGTCAGCACTCGATCAATCCTTCAAATCTCTGATGCCGGTTCCAGCCTTCCGCAATTCGGATTGTTTTTTGGGGCCGGCGCGATTATCGATGGCGTCAGATACTTCCACTCCGAAGTGCGTCCCAAGAACATTCGGGGCGCTTTAGGACCTGCCTTCACCTTTATGCGCATGCTGCTTTCCTTGTTTCGACGCAATGAACAAGATGTCAACTTGGCTACGCGGGCAGGCCTGCAACTGCAGCACCAATATCTGTACTCCCCATGGCTACTGATCCTCGCCACTACGCTCGATAAGCTGTTACTCAAGAGCACACCCTATTGGGGGCTTGAGCGAGCACCGATGCATTTCACGGCAATCGCCCATCACGCACCGCGTCTTCTTTCATCTCTCCCATTCCTGTTGCGCGGCAAATCCAACGCAGCCATGCAGGAAAGCCGAGCATATGTCAGCCAGAACCTGACTCACGCTGCTATTCACGATCTCAACGAATACCTTTTGGACGGCGAGCTTTTTGCGACCCGCAGCCCACTATGTCTTTCGGCAGACGTTAGCGCACGATTCATCCTGTTTGATGCCGAGCCAAACAATGCGTAGCACACGACCGATCGAACCCACACCAGAGTTACTGCAAAGTGTTCGTCTAGAGACTTCACGCCCGGTGGCATCGGACCTTCAAACGGTCACGGAAACATTACGAGCGCGGTTCGGCACTGCAATGATGGCGCTGCTGTTTTATGGCTCGTGTCTTCGTGAGGGAAATCTGCGAGATAGCTTGATCGACCTCTACGTACTTACGGATGACTATTCCAGCACACGCATGGGAATTGCGTTCGGTTTGGCCGATCGATGCCTGCCACCCAACGTTTTCCTGCTCAAATTACCAGCGCCAAATGGTGGATTTTTACGCGCAAAGTGCGCTTTGGTAACCCTGAAAGATTTTGAGAAAGGAACATCGACCTGGTTTCACAGCTATTTATGGGGCAGGTTTTCGCAACCCTCCAGGCTTGTGTATTACCAGGACGAAATCGTCAGATCACGTGTTCATCATGCATTGGGCCGTGCAGTAATCAGAATGGTGTCCGAAGCTGTCCCGTTTATGCACTCCGCCGTCTCAAGCACCGAACTCTGGGAGCATGCCTTGTCGTTAACCTATGCGACTGAACTGAGGCCTGAAAAATTGAGCCGGTCGAGCGAGATCGTCGGTTCCAACTCCGAGTATTTTATCCAGATGACACACGGAGCAGCCGCGTCGATACCCGATTTGAGCCCGATTGAAGGTCGACAGGACGAATTTGTGTACCGAGCCGAGGTATCAGGAGGACGACTCTTTCGATGGAAATGGAAGTTCAGACGTCTGCTAGGTCGTACTCTGAATATCTTGCGGCTGATCAAGGCACTTTTTACCTTTGAAGGCGCCGTCGACTACGCGCTCTGGAAGCTTGAAAGGCACCTGGGTGAAACGGTCAAGGTCAGCCCACATCTGCACCGCTATCCGCTTATCTTCTGCTGGCCTTTGCTATGGCGATTGCTACGTAGTCGCCGTCTTCGCTGAACAGCGCTACTCGCGGACCTGACTGATAAACGCTCAAGGCAAAACAACTGATGCTGATTATATATCTGCGCGATCGATCATAAGATTGAGCTTAGTACTCTTCGAATTTATCGTCGCTGACCCGCGACCTAACCATTCTCCCGATGCAGGCTTCCCATTTTTTGAGACTCGAGCTGTCACCTGAATCGCGCCCGCTCGCGACAAAGTACTGCTAATGATCATGACGTCTGCATCTGAGAACTCCAGCTCTACAGGAAGATTGGAGACTTTTAACCGCTTAGCAGCAAGAGGTACTTTGGACCCCGAAACCGTCTGGACAAAAACGAACACACTGTCATTTAAACCGACTTTATTTATAATTTCAGGTGAAATTTCAACCCGCACCCGAAGCAAAATTGGGGATATATCAACTCCGCCGCGATTGACCAAATCAGTGTTATCCCGTCCTTTTGAAGCACCTTCTTCTGCCTTTTTAATGCCCTCGATCAAAGCAGTGCGTGATATATCGTCAGAGCTCATTCTTATCAATGCTTGGTTCCAGTATTTTAGAGCATCTACATAACGCTTTTCCTCGAAGGCTGATAATCCCAAAAGGCTCAAACTCACTAGCTCATTCGGATCATTCGCTAGCGCTTCATCTGTCAACGCTTGTACCGTCGCCGACCATTTTTTTCCGTTTGAAAAATATAGTGCTTCAGCCCACCCACCTAAAAATTCTGGTCGACGCCCCGCCAGTGACACCGTTCGCTCAAACATTTTGGCGGCATCCTCAGGTCGCCCCTGAGCCATATAGTTTTGAGCCAGGAAGTATGCACTTTCAGCAGACTCAGGTTGCGCGTTAACCGCACGCTCTAAGCGACTGGTCATGACAGCCAATGAACCAGCAGGTTGGGCAAACTCACGAGTCAGCTCAACCTTGTCGCGAGCCCCAAAATGTAGGTACATGCACAAGCCGAGTACCGGCACCAAAATCGCCACCAATAATGGCGCTGGCTTGCCAAGGTGTGAAATACGTTGCTCGGTGATGCCTTCGGTGTCCGCGAGCAGTTCACGGGCTGCCTCGGCACAGCCGGCGTCCATCTGCGCCGCATCAAGAACACCTTCTACCTGCTGAGTTTGCAACTCCTCCAAGCGATTCTGATACAACGCGACGTTCTGAGCGGTACGATCCTCTTCGCGCAGGGCATGACAACCTCGCAGAACCGGAATCAATAGAAAATTCAGGGCCACCAGAAGTAGAAGGCCTGCGACAAGCCAGAAATCAATCATTCTTGATTTATATCCAACAGGTAGTTGAAACGCTTACGTTCCTCGGCCGAAAACGAGCCCAGCGGTTCGACGCGATGTAAACGACGGCGACGGACGATTACAGCGATGATCACGAAGCCACCCAACAACAGTCCGGCGGGGCCGAACCAAAGCAAGGCAGTCTCGGCGTTCAGGGCAGGCTTGTAGCGAACGAAATCACCGTAGCGGTCGACCATGAAATCGATGATCTGCTGGTTGTCTTTGCCCTCACCGAGCATGCGGTAGATTACCTTGCGCAGGTCGGCGGCGATCGGAGCATTGGAATCGGCAATATCCTGGTTCTGGCACTTGGGACAGCGCAGCTCTTTAGTCAGCTCGCGAAAACGGTCGCGATCCACTTCCCTGGTAAACTCATAGGTGTCGATGGCAGCATGCGCCACGCTGGTTAGGCTCAAGCCGATGACTACAGCCACGATCCAACGCTTCATAGCTTGGCCTCATCGACCAATGCCTGATACTTAGCCGCCAGTTTTTCCCGCCAGATCTGCTCATCGATCACTCCAACAAACTTGTCGCGAATGATGCCATTGGCGTCGATGAAGAAGGTCTCTGGAGCGCCGTACACACCAAGATTCAGACCTAGCGTCCCTTCGTCATCACGGATGTCCAACTGATACGGATTGTGGAACTCAGCCAGCCACTTCAAAGCGCCAGCATTGACGTCCTTGTAATTGATGCCGTAAATCACCACACCTTTCTCGGCCAGTTTATTCAGCACCGGATGCTCGACCCGGCAGGAAATGCACCAGGTGCCCCAGACGTTGACCAACACCGGCCTGCCAAGGATATCGGCACGGGTCAGTGTCTTATCGCCCTGCACCGTTGGCAGGGTGAAATCAGGGAATGGTTTACCGATCATCGCCGAGGGTAACTCGGCCGGATTAAGGTACAGGCCGCGATACAGGAAAACAGCTACCACCAGAAAAACCGTCAGCGGTATCAGCATTAACCAGCGTTTCATGCTGTGGCTCCAGACAGGCCCAATGTTTCCCGCACACGGCTTTTGACCTTGACCCGATAACGACGATCCAGCGCCGCCAGCAATCCACCGAGCCCGGTGAGCAATCCGCCAAACCAGATCCATCGCACGAACGGTTTGATGTGAACGCGTACCGCCCAGGCGCTCTCTCCCAGTGATTCGCCCAGTGCCACGTAGAGATCACGGGAGAAACCGGCGTCGATTCCGGCTTCGGTCATTACCGTGTTCTGCACGGTGTAGCGACGTTTTTCCGGATGCAGCACGCTGACTTCCTTGCCATCGCGGATCACCCGGATGGTGCCCTTGTCGGAGGTGAAGTTCGGGCCTTCGAAGTGCTTGGCGCCCTCGAACACAAAGTGGTAACCCGCCAGGTCCATGGATTCGCCTGGCGCCAGGCGCAGGTCGCGCTCGGCACTGTTCTGGCTCGACAGCACCACGCCCAGGGCGCAAACCGCGATGCCCAGATGCGCCAGTTGCATGCCCCAGTAGCTGCGAGTCAGGGTCGGCAGGCCTTTGATCAGGCCCTTGTGACGAGTCTTGTCGAATATGTCACGGACACCGGCCAGCAACACCCAGGCGGCGAGCATGAAGGTGGCGAGCACCGCCCAGTTGAAATCGCCGTAAACGACTCCGGCCACCACAGCCAGCGCGGCGCTACCGAGCAGTACCGGAGTGAGCATGTCCGTCAGCCATTTCACCGGCGTGTCTTTCCAGCGTACGATCACGCCGACCGCCATCACCAGCATCAACAGTGCCATCAACGGTATGAACAGCGCGTTGAAGTACGGCGGGCCGACCGAGAGTTTCGCGCCGGTCATCGCATCCAGAATCAGCGGATACAAGGTGCCGAGCAGGATCGTCGACGCTGCCACCATCAGCACCAGGTTGTTGCCAAGCAGCAGGGTTTCCCGTGACCAGAGGTTGAAGCCGACATGGCTTTTGACCACTGGCGCGCGCAGGGCGAACAGCGTCAGCGAACCGCCGACCACAAACAGGAGGAAAATCAGGATAAATACACCACGCGCAGGATCGGAGGCGAAGGCATGCACCGAGGTCAACACACCGGAACGCACAAGGAAGGTGCCCAACAGGCTCAATGAAAACGCAGCAATGGCCAGCAACACGGTCCAGCTCTTGAACACGCCCCGCTTTTCGGTGACCGCGAGGGAGTGGATCAGCGCAGTGCCCACCAGCCATGGCATGAAGGAAGCGTTTTCCACCGGGTCCCAGAACCACCAGCCGCCCCAGCCGAGTTCGTAGTAGGCCCACCAGGATCCGAGGGTGATGCCGATGCCGAGAAAGGCCCAAGCGACGATGGTCCACGGACGTGACCAGCGGGCCCAGGCCGCATCGAGGCGACCACCCAGCAGTGCGGCAATGGCGAAGGAGAAGGCCACGGAGAAGCCGACATAACCCATGTACAGCATCGGTGGGTGGACGATAAGTCCAATGTCCTGCAGCAGTGGATTGAGGTCGCGTCCATCCACCGGAACCTGCGGCAGGATGCGCGAAAAGGGGTTCGAGGTGAGGATCAGGAACAGGAGAAAACCGGTACTGATCATGCCCATCACCGCCAGCACCCGCGCCAGCATCACTTGCGGCAACTGGCGGGAGAACACTGAAACCGCGAAGGTCCAGCCGCCCAAGATCAACGCCCATAGCAGCAACGACCCTTCGTGGGCGCCCCACACAGCGCTGAACTTGTAGTACCACGGCAAGGCACTGTTGGAGTTGCTGGCCACATACGCGACAGAGAAATCGTCGGAGATGAAAGCGTAAGTCAGGCAACCGAAGGCGAACACCAAAAAGGAAAACTGGCCCCACGCGGCCGGCTGTGCAAGGCTCATCCACAAACGGTCACCCCGCCAGGCGCCGAGCAAGGGCACAACAGACTGAACCAGCGCGAAACACAGCGCCAAAATCATCGCCAAATGACCTAGTTCTGGGATGAAGATTCCGGCTGTCATCAGTTAACCCTCTTTCGCTGAAGCAGTTGCCGACTTACCGCTATCTTTCAACGCCTTTGTCACTTCTGGCGGCATGTACTTTTCATCGTGCTTAGCCAGTACTTCGTCGGCGACCACCACGCCGTCGGCATTGAGCTTGCCCAAGGCGACGATTCCCTGCCCCTCACGGAACAGGTCCGGAAGGATGCCGCGATAGGTGATGGTCACGGATTTTTTCAAGTCGGTGACAACGAACTTTACGTCCAGCGAGTCGTTGGATCGCTGCAAGGAACCGGCCTCGACCATGCCGCCTGCGCGAATGCGCGTGTCAATGGGGGCTTCGCCATTAGCGATTTGGGTCGGCGTGTAAAACAGATTGATGTTTTCCCGTAATGCACTCAACACCAAGGTAGATGCAGTGCCAATACCTATCACCATGCTTAACACGAACATCAACCGTAACTTATGGACCTTACTCATGTTTTTTCCTCCCGCCGTATTCTTCGAAACTCCTGCTGCAAATAACGTCGATGCGCCAAAAGCGGCAGTAGGACATTTATAGAAAGGACAAGAAAACAAACACCGTAGGCTGACCAAACGAATAGGCCATGCTGGCCCATTTCAACGAAATCACTGATGGAAGAAAAAATCATTGTTTTAGCCCCCTCGGAAGGATGGCCGACTGGCTCTTCAACACCTCGTTTTGAACCCAACTAGTTCGAGATTCACGTTTTAGCAGCTCCAAACGAATGCGTAACAACAACACCGCGCCAAAAAAACAATAGAAGCCGAGCATAGTGAGTAACAAGGGAAGCCACATAGCAGCCGGCATTGCCGGCTTTTCCGTAAGACTGAAGCTCGCACTTTGATGGAGCGTATTCCACCATTCCACCGAATATTTGATGATGGGGATATTGATCACACCTACGATCGCCAATACTGCGCAGGCTTGAGCTGCACTATTTCGGTTAGTGATCGCGTTACCTAGCGCAATGAGCCCGAAATATAAGAATAATAAAATCAACATGGAAGTTAATCTAGCATCCCAAACCCACCATGACCCCCAGGTTGGCTTACCCCAAATAGCTCCGGTAACCAACGCTACCGCAGTCATCCACGCACCGACGGGGGCCGCGCACTGTAGAACGACATCAGCAAGTTTAATTTTCCAAACCAGCCTGACTACTCCACACATCGCCAACATCACATAACACGACTGCGCAAGCATCGCGGCTGGCACATGGATATACATAATTCGAAAACTATTACCTTGCTGGTAATCCGGAGGAGCAAAGGCTAAACCCCACACTACCCCGGCAACAACCAGCAGTACGGCAAGGCCACTCAACCAAGGCAAAAAACGGCCGCTCAGTTCATAAAACCATTTGGGCGAACCCAACCGATAAAACCATTGAAATGCCATAGCCATATGTCCGAATTACGAGTTCAATAACCGAATTTAATAAATAGCTATTACAACAGCGGCCCGTAGAGCGTCAGCAAACAGCTTTCTACTTACTAAATGTCGCAATATACGCAATGACATCACGTCGAGCCTGTTCATCACTAACTTTTACAGTCATTCGCGTCGTAGCTGTCTCATCATGTGCCACACTCTTGATGTAGCCCTGGGGATCCCCTAGCCAGCTAAATATTTTGTCTTTATCCCAACTAACTCCGGCCATAGAGGCTTTTTGCAAACCGGTGTCGTAAGAATAATCTTTAACTGAACCCATTTTTCGATTCAACACATTCGTCAACATTGGACCAATACCGTTAGTCGCATCGGGCCCGATCTGGTGGCAAATTGAGCACTGTTGAAAAACTGCCTCGCCACGTTTTGGATCGCCCTCTTGAGCAAGCGCTGTTTTAACCGAAACAAGCGTGATCAGTCCGATAAAAACTGAAACTGAAAAACTAGCTGATATAATTTTCATATAGAACTCCTAGGTTAGTACACTAATGATTTCTAACGAAACGTCAAAAAAGACGTTTTATTCAAGCACATCCAGCAGCATACAAAGCAAATCTGTGCAAATTCGCCATGTACTCTAAAGATCTAAAAACCTGGCCAGCTCATGGATTCATTCAACCTCGCAGAGTGAGTCGATGTGCCTTTCTAAATTTTATTCTCGGAACGCTAACCCCTAATGTCAAGCAACGGAGCTAGTGTTTGGCAAAGTCCGCACGTTTTTGAAAGAGGTACACCTACACGTGCGCTAGCCTCCACTACGCACCATAACCAAACATTCCGTGTGCGGGATCAGAAACTCGAATTTTGCCTATTGGAGATAACACAATGAAAAGCCTGAGATTCAACAAGGCAACCTCAATAGCAATAACTGCTTGTATAGGATTATATGCCGCTGCTGCGCAATCTTCAGACTATCCGGATGTAAAAATTGGGCCTAAATTCAACGAAAAAGGCCAATTAATGCAACCAAAAGATTTTCGTCAGTGGGTATTTATCGGAGCCCCTCTTACACCAAACGGACTGAACAACGGAAAGGCTGGCTTTCCTGAATATCACAACGTTTACGTCGAACCAGCAGCTTTTGAATACTATCGAAAAACAGGTACCTGGCCTGAAGGTACGATGATGGTGAAAGAATTGCACCTGACCCAAAAAGGTCAACTACCCGATGGATCAAGCGTGGAACCATCTGGGAGAGGCTATTTTCCGGGCGGCGGACCCAGCGGTCTAGACATCTCCGTCAAAGACAGCAAACGGTTCGCAAAAACCAAAAACTGGGGCTTTTTTAACTTTGGCCACCACGCACCTCCCTTCGAAGCAGTATCTACAGAGGCACCAAAAGAATCGTGCGCTGGATGCCATATCGATAACGCCAAAGAAGATATGGTATACGTGCAATTTTACAAACCAATCCTAACTCCTCTACCGCTTCCTTAACCCAAAAAAAAGATCAAAAAATAAGCCTTATTTTATAAGAAAATAAGGCTTATTTTTCATTGGATACAGCCCCTCACAGTACACTTCCTGTCTTTATCGTTACCCCCCAACTCCTAATTCTTCTGCACGGAACCATAACCTGGATCGAGCTCAATATTCTCATTCGCCCTAATATTTGCCCAATACCGCAATAAAAAGCGCAGGTTTTTGAAATATGCCTATAAAACAATAGGTTACGATATCAGAAGCTTTAATGGCGTTCAATTTAGATGTCAACAAACATGAACCTCAGCATTCCGAATGGTTCGACGCCAATGTTGAAGCTAACAGAATCAAACCAAATGTGATCAGGGAAAATTGATGGTGCTTTGCACGCAAATGATTGACTTTTTAGCTGGAGATGAAAATCCGCTTGCGGCTGAGGATCAGAATATTTTACGAAACTCGATTATGGAACTTTGCGAATCTAATGTTTCAACAGGATCAATCAAAGCTGGTGACCGCGCGCCCGACTTCACTCTCACCAGTATCGGGGGAAACGAAGTTCGCTCGGCCGACCTGGTTCGAAAGGGACCGTTGATAATTGTTTTTATCAGAGGACTATGGTGCAAGTATTCGAACACAACGCTTACCGCGCTTGAGGGGATTAATAAGTCCATCATCAGCAGGGGTGCTTCAATTATCGCCATTGCACCACAAATACATTTTTCCAGCACTGACATGCAGAGAAAAGATCTCCTGAGTTTTCCAGTGTTACGCGACACCCATAGTCGAGTCGCGCAGCAATTCCAAGTGACATGGCGCCTTTCTTACTTACTGAAAAAAAAGTACCAAATGCTAGGCGCAGACCTTGATAAGTTGAATGGAGAGGACAGCTATACGCTACCAATGGCTTCAATATTTATTATCGACAAACAAGGAATTATTGTATACTCAGAAGTTAATGCAAATTATGTACAACCCATTAACGACGATGAACTTTTCTTAGTGCTGGACAATATGCCGCGGCTTCGAAAAGCCCGAGCGATGGAATAGCTGCTTACCCACTTCAGCGAAAACGAGATAAAAAATGCGACACCAAAGGCACATACAGTCAAAAAATGAAGCACACTTTCACCCTGTGGTCCTGGTCAGTGCACGCATTTTAAATTGTGAATCGCCGAGCAGCTACGTTGCAAACACCGGGCGCTTCACGTTAATCATTTTTCTAAGTGGTAACGGGCGCTTGGTTTTTAATACTGCGTCAGCCAGCATCGACGTAGAAGTAAAAGTAGGAACCACAGTACTTATCGGCGACATCGAAAAAAATCACACCATGTCGTGGGGCGCACCGAACAAATTTCTCGAAATCGCTATCGAAGACAGATTTGTATCTGCAGTAATAGCCGCTGTTACGCCAAGTAAAACGGCACTGTCAGACGTCATAGGGGTTTATGGCCCCGAAGCCGGGTTTGGCGCACTGGCAAAGCGTTTAGCAGAAAAAATGCACGGCCAACGGTATAGCAGTGCGAGCTTAGTAGCGGATGGCTATTATTGCGCGCCTGCCGCACGATTTCTGATCGCCATGATGGTTAGCATTCGGAACAATAAAATCGACAATAAACGCAACCAGAAAAGCCTTCAGCTTCCCGAAAGAACATTGAAAGCTATTGTCGATTACATTGAAAATGAAATTTCATTCGCTATCAGCGTGTCAGAAATGGCCGAAATCGCAACACAGAGTAGATTCTATTTCGCTCGAACTTTTCGAGCAAGTACCGGTCGCTCGCCACATTCGTATGTTTTGGACAGCAGGCTACGTCGGGCAGAGTTTTTACTATCTGAAACTGATATCAGTTTGTCGCAAATCGCAAATGACTCTGGTTTCAACTCCCAATCGCATTTCACAACAACATTCAAGAAACGGATAGGCATTACGCCGGGACAGTATCGAGACCTTCATCGTTGAAAATCATGACAGTTAATTAACCCCGACTTACTAAAAACTGTTAATAAGCCCCGGACAAGAAAATTTACTTTTTCTGCTCATAGGCCATAACATTGACCTTAGCTTCTTCTAGTAACTGTTTGATCATACTCTCTTGTTCTTCATAGTTACCCTCTCCAAAGTAGGCAAAGCGCACTTGCCCTTTAGCATCGATGAGGTAGTGTGCAGGCCAGTACTGATTGTAAAAACTGCGCCAAATTGTGTTGTTGTTATCAATGGCTACTGGGTAGGTAATACCGTACTCCTTCACCTTATTTTTGACGTTTTCAACAATACGTTCGAATCCATATTCTGGTGTATGTACACCAATCACCAACAAACCTTCTTTTCTATATTTTTCTGCCCAGAGCTTAACGAAGGGTAAATCTCGCTTGCAGTTGATGCAATCAAAGGTCCAAAAGTCCACAAGCACGATTTTACCTTTTAATGAGTCATTCGTAAGTGCAGGTGAATTAATCCATTCCACAGCGCCTGACAAAGAGGGCATGGCACCTAGGCTATTATTTTTAGGCTGATCCTTTATTTGCCCAGGGAGATAGCTTGTCCATTCTGGTAAGTGTTTTAATACGCTTTTCTCGACATCACCGACTCCTTTCGACAATGCTTCGGGCAGAAGCACGCTAACGGTATCGGTAGAGATCAC
This sequence comes from Pseudomonas sp. SDO5532_S415, assembly GCF_054071155.1. Lineage (NCBI taxonomy): Bacteria > Pseudomonadati > Pseudomonadota > Gammaproteobacteria > Pseudomonadales > Pseudomonadaceae > Pseudomonas > Pseudomonas sp. SDO5532_S415. Next base: position 138,082 of record NZ_JBSVWS010000001.1, read on the forward strand.
TGCCGCACCAACTAACATTGCCACTCCCCCACCCCTCCGCATCCAGCCCACTACCGACATCGACGGTTTAAAACGATTAACTATACCGCGCCCGGCGAAAATGAAAAAACCGAGAGACATCGCGCTTCCTAAGCCATAGGCTACTAACAGCAAGCTAGTGTCGACGCTGGCACCTTCAAGCATGGCACTGGTCAGAATCCCCCCTAGAATCGGCCCCGCACACGGCGCCCAGAGCAAACCAGTTGCAACACCGATTAACACTGAGCCAGGCATTCCTGATATTCCGCGCTTGATTGGATCGAGAACATTGGCAAGCAAAACAAAAGGTCGTGTTACCCAGTCACCAACTCGGGCAAACATTAGCGACAGTGCAAACAACACCATTACAATCAGGGCTACATGACGACCGACGCTGCTGACACCTACAATCCACTCGGTACTGACCACCGCGAGACTGGATATCAACGCAAAAGTCAGTGCCATTCCAACAAGCGTCAGGAGTATCGATAACCGTGTGCGATTAGCGCCAGCGAATAGAAATGGTACTACTGGAAGAATGCAAGGGCTAAGAACAGTCAACATACCGCCGAAAAAAGCAATAAACAACATGATCCACCCTTTTTAAATAAGGATATAGAAATGCTACTCAGGGAACCGACTTTATCGCATCGCGCGACAAAGTCGGTGCTTTCACAGTCATGTTGACTGTCAATTGGCCAAAACAGGATATCCCCTGGTCCGTTACAGGCGCAGCTGTGAGATGGTTCCCAGCGCTTGAAAACGTATTAAGACACTCAAATTTCTGGGTAATCTAACACCGTGTCGTTAATCCGATTAACCGTATTGATAAACATGGTGGCGGCAATAGTGAGCGATATGCCTATGATCTGACTTTCGGAATAGCCTGCCTCAATGATTGACTGCACATCTAACGAGCTAAGAGTCCCCGTGCTTGATACGATATTTCGAACAAATTCGATAAGCGCATCTCTTCTTGGGTCCTCAGTACTTCTGGACCCCCGTATTCTCACAATGGCATCATACGAAAGCCCGGAGAACTTGGCTTTGAGACTGTGGACCGCGATGCCGTAACGGCACCCCGACCAAACACTTACAACCAGTCTTATGATTTCTAAATCCGCATCTGAAATTTCGCTCTGTGCGACTACCTCATCTAGCCGTAATACAGCGTGCAGCCCCTCAGGACTGTGCGTCCCAATGGTTAGGTAGGTGTTAGGTATCATGCCCGCGGCTCTTTTTATAGACGCAAACGTTTCAGCCACTAATCCGGTAGCTTCATGCGGCTCCATAGTGGTTAGGCGTGACATCGAAAACTCCTCTGGATATAGCTTCCAGTAGCGATTTATGACAACTTCAAGCCTAACCCTCCACATTCGCCATGTTAATGCTAGTATTTACCATTATTATGCTCGAGCGTCTCAAATGGACATCTTAAGCAGCCTACTTTTCCTCATGCCTGTGAGTGGTGCACTCGACACCCGATGTCATTTCAGCCCTCCCTGGAGGCTGGACTACGCTGCCACCGGTCCCTGTGAGATCCCTTACCACGTCCTTTTGCGCGGAACAGCACAGGTGGACGATGGGAAAAACCCCGTTTTGTCAATGCAAGCGGGAGATATCTTACTGATCCCCTCCGGTGTCCCCCATGTTCTGTATGAGGGCAGCGGATCACCATCGACGGTTGGCAAAATGCACCGCGAAAGGGGACTTCAGGTTCGAACTAACAGCAAAGACCCGAAGCCAGTCAATATGCTGTGTGGAAGATTTATCTTGCCATCCTCCCCACGACAAATGATCAAGGAAAGCTTGCCTCAACAACTAATCATTAGAGGAGTAAAAGTGCCAGAAGAACTGGCTCACCTGACAGAGGAACATGTGGCCAGTAGCCGCTTGGCTCGCTTGATCACATTGATGCATGAAGAGGCGATAGAGCATGGTCCTGGCAGTGAATCAATGATGAATCACATGTCCGGAGCTCTTTTTGGCATGACCTTACGTTTAGCCAGTGAGAGCGCTGAGCCCCCTATAGGCCTACTGCGCCTGGCACAACGACCAAGGCTCCAGCCAGCTTTTACGGCGATGTTTGAAAACTACTCCAGAACATGGACTATGGCTGAACTAGCGGACTTGTGCTCAATGTCGAGAGCGACGTTTGCAAGGCAATTTGCTGAAGCTGCAGGCAGATCCGCCAACGATCTGCTTGTTGAGATACGGATGGCAAATGCAAGTAAGCAACTCGCCGAGACATCTGACCCCATCGCTAAAATAGCTCAAGACTGCGGTTATCAGTCAGATGCCGCATTCCAGAGGGCCTTCAAGAAACATATGGAAATGACACCCGCAAGATGGCGAATTCAATCAGCATACCTTGCGAAGCGAGACTTTGCTGACCAAAGCTAGTTTTGACCTGCCCTACATCTGACACGGCTCTACCTAGGCTAAAAGTCGCACGACAATTTTCCAGCCAACACTAGCCTGCCTTTTCAAGGTAAAAGATACGAAAAATCAGCACGATTTTGAAATAAACAATTGAACAAGCAAGATAATCTGTGCCAACTCTGAAGCTGAAATATATCCAGATTTTAATTTAATCTGTGAATACGGGTCTCGCTAAAGGAATTAGTAAGGTCGTCCCTTGGGTGGGCGCATGCTTTAGAGATTATGCGCCCACTCTTTTTTAAACTAACTAATCATTAATATAAAAACACGCCTCCAAAAACACTAGAAACTGTCAGGCGGGGATAATTCATCACTTGCAAAAATCTGACTTCGATAGCTCAATGAGTAAATCCCAAGCTCAACCACGAAACAATATCAGCGCAACTTGAATTCACGCATCTGGCCAAACTCCAAAAACAAGTACAGCGCCAAAAATCAACTATCAACGTCTCTTTGATAGGTAGCGGGCACCATCTGATAACCACTTCTCGAGGTAATACGATGAACACTCCCCTCAATCAACCACCTAAAAACGAGCTGAAAATCCTTACTGTGTTAGCCGAGCCAGCAGGCTCACTCATCACGCGTATCGGCGAGATTACTACTTTTGCTGCTTTAACCATAATTTATCTATGGTTCGGCGGAATGAAATTTACCATGTATGAGGCGAATGGCATCTCCGGTTTTGTGAGCCACAGCCCACTTCTATCGTGGATGTATAATTTCATGAGCATTAATGGATTCTCATACTTCCTGGGCATTCTTGAAATTTCAATTGGGTTATTAATCGCAGCGAGGTGCGTATCCCCAAAGCTTTCAGTTATTGGAGGCATATTATCTGTAGGATTATTTGTAACGACTCTTTCCTTTATGCTCAGCACCCCACTCGTATTTGAGCCGGCTCTCGGCTTCCCCGCCATAACTGTTGTACCAGGCCAATTTCTATTAAAGGATATCGGCTTACTGGCTGCATCCTTCGTTATAATCGGAAATTCCCTCTCAGCCATCGAGACTCAAAAAAAATAGATAGTTGGAGCAACAGCTTTTTTCACCAAAACTAGGGCACAAGGAGAAAATTGAGATACGAGCTTCCCGAGCTGCTGTTCAGGGAAGCTCGATGCAGAGGTCCTGTTTATTGAACTCAGATGTCAAATGACTAACAAATGATCGTGCGACCGTCTTTGATGCAGCGCCTGCAGGGAGCGAAGCGTACAGTTTGATATCACCCATATCCCAACCTTCAAGCACGCGAATCAATACACCCGAGTCTATTTCGTCCTGGCATGACCAAAGCCCTGTGGACAAAATGCCAACGCCACTCACAGCAGACGCCATTGCTACCTCGCATGCATTGGCAGTGATTTTTCCATCGATACTGATCGACACTGCTTTCCCATTTCGGGAAAACAACCAAGGTCTTCCGCCCGCCGGTGAGGGCTCGACAATAATAGAGTGCGCAAGCAAAGCTACAGGTGAACCCGGCATCCCTTTACGTACAAGATACTTTGGCGAAGCCACTAACACCCTAGGCGTACTCGTAATGAGTCTCATCGCTGTTGTAGCCTCCTCAGGTGTTACGACTTGCAGGGCAAGATCGACCTGCGCCCTCAAACCGTCGCGACCAGGCTGATCCGCAACCAGATCAACATCAAGCGTTGAGTGAGAATCAAGAAATGCTGATAACTTAGGTATAACTTCTCTAAGGGATACTCCGGCATGTATACCTAATCTCAGCCGCCCTCGAAGCTCCTCTCCCCCTTGAGCCGAAAAATTCGCCTCCTCAAAGGCCGCCAATATTGGCTCTAAATCCGCCAGGTAACTAGCACCCGCCGGTGTTAATGCCATAGCTCGCGTAGTCCTAACTAACAACATCACCCCGAGATCACGCTCCAAGGCGGCAATTATTCGCGACGCTGATGACTGAGAAATACCTAGCTCTCTGCTTGCGCGCGAGAAACTGCCTGTATACGCAACGCGAACGAACAGTCGAAAGGGAAAAAGATACTCATTCATGCAAAATCCAAATTTATGTTATCTACGCTGGGTGGCTAGTCAATTAAGTAATAATAACCGACTATCTTAGAGTTGGAGAGTTAACAATATACAGAAAAAGGAGCAAGATCAAGATTAACGCTTAGATGCAAATGTCGCTTCGAGCTTTTTTGGTACGCCGTAGTAGTCACTACACCTACTGCAGTAGTCATCATCTAGCTTGAGCGAATAATTGCAGCATCTCGTTACCACTGTCGGACTTAATAAAAGCAAGCGCTATTATCAAGACGCTTAAAAATTATCACACCATCAGACCTGGGGGAAGCTTCAATGTCTCGCTTATCCACAACCCACCCTTCGTCAGCACAGGGTGCCACCTCAGAAATTTATGCCTCTATAAAAAAAGCAGCCGGTATCGTTCCGAATGTTTATGCAACGATTGGAACTCACTGCCCGACCGGTTTAAAGACAATAATTGAACTTGATAAGGTTATCGAAGGAAGTACGCTTTCAGAAGCTGAACTAGCTGCAATCAGGCTGAAGGTAAGCATACATGCGTGCTGCGACTACTGCATAACCGCATACGCATTTCTCGGACAATTTGCGGGGCTATCTAAAGCCACTATAGAAAACATAAGAACTGCACGACCAACTTTAAACGAAAAAATAGATAAATTACTCGATTTTGTGTGCACCCTAATCACATCAAAAGGGATTGTCGACCTCTCCAGTGTCCAGACCCTTTTAGATACTGGATACACCGAAAACAATCTAGTCGAGATTTGTTTAGTTGCTAGTAATACAACGTTCATCAATTTAGTGAACAGAATAAATAATACGACGATTGACTTTCCTCAGTTTGACTTCAAAAGTGAAGCCACGGAAAAAAACTCATAAAATGCGCACGTTTTTGTAATCGCTCAGCTCTTGATTGGGCTAGCCTTGGCTCATCTGTCATGGGCGATGCCCGTCAAATTGAGATGTCGCGATAAAGCGACAAAGCGGTGACATTCCTGCCCTGGGGGCCTCAAGCTCTTGGGGCCTCAGGAGAGGTTGAGTCAGCTCGACGCGGAAAGGAGTATGCTTTCCAAAAAGCGAAGGGCTTTCAAACGCAGCAGCAGCGCAAAAGGAAGGCGCACCTACGATGGAGCAAAAAAATGTGCCACTACGTCCTTCTGTCCACGGATTTTAGACCAAGCGTTTCAAGGATTGCTCCCGCCCAGTTTTCCCAGTGCTGCCGCAGTACTGTGAGACAAGATTTGGATTCCGATCGTAGTTTAAATTCTCGCTAACCAGGCGCGGGATATTTAATAAGAGAGGCTAATATGGCGACGCTACTCCTCCCTAACTCTACTTCAAACTCTACAGCAACGCAAATATATAGCGTTGTCTGCGCACGATTCATGAAGCAAAGAGGCAATCAAAAATATTCATCGAATAGCGGACAGATGACGATTTTAATTTTCTTAACGGGAAATGGTTTGCTTTCGTTAACAGAAGCCAACATGCGCAAAGAAGTAGAGATAAAATGTGGTACGTGCATTGTGCTTGGATGCGCTGAAAGTGAACAAAGCGCGGCATGGGAGTTCCCGAACAATTTCGTTGAAATAATGATTGACGATTACTTTTTACTAAGAACAATTGAAACTTTAAAGCTAAACCTTACCTCTCTCAAAAATATAGTTGCACATCATGGTCCAGAGTCTGGTTTCGATTGTGTGGCTCGTCGCGTCGTCGAAAAAATCGGAGAAGGTATTAGCTCTTGCGCTAGCCTGGTCAGGAACGGCTTTCACTGCCCTGCTGCGGCGAAATTTATTCTTGCAATGCTGCTGAAGGGTCGCAAAAGCGATGAATTTAATTTCGAAATGGTAATACCAAAATCACAGTTACCCGAGCCGCGCTTCAATAAAGTCGCTGAGTACATAGATCAGCGTATTAGCTCCGCAATTCATGTAGGAGAGCTGGCGAGCATCGCTTCACAAAGCCACTTTCACTTCACACGCACATTCAAAGCCAGGACCGGCCAATCCCCTCACGCCTATATTTTAGAACACAGGATCCGTCGCGCCGAATACCTGTTGGCGGAGTCCACCTTGGGTTTGGCACAAATTTCTCAAGAATGCGGATTTAGCTCTCAATCCCATTTCAGTACTGCCTTCAAGCAACATATTGGCATAACCCCAGGGCAGTACAGATATCTCTGGCTTTGTTAGCCATCACGAGAAACGCTGATTTCGCCATGGAGAGTAAAACTTAAACCACGGCGGATGTACCCAGATGTTGCTTATCAAATGCTGGGCCTCAATTGCGCAGGTTAATGCTGCATCCTAAATACACTAACGGACTAACTCCGAGGCAGGTTAATAATATGAGCGCCAAGAGCTTTAAAACCGTGTTCACCTGCATGACTTTGGTCATATGTCTCCATCCTGCGCTATCAAGTGCGGGCTCCCCTTCAACAACACGCCCGAGCAATAACTCCCCCAGCTACGCACGCACTTTCGAGTTGTATGTCGACAAGAACGGCAATATAAAAGTCCCTAAGGATTATAGAACTTCATTTATATTTTTAGGCTCTTTCGCTGTTCCTGGCGGGGATTCACTCGGAGGACTAAAACAGTTACACCAAGTGTATGTTGATCGAGACTCGATTGAATATTACAAATCCCATGGCGAATTCCCCGATGGTGCTATGTTAATTAAAGAGTTGCAGGGTGCTGCTGCCGCTGACTTAACGACTGGCCACGCATCATTCTGGGACAAAAATGATGGATGGTTTGTGATGATAAAAGATACTAAAGCGCGATATCAGAAAAGCGGAATATGGACTGACGGCTGGGGATGGGCGTTAATTGCCCAAGATGCTCCGACAGTAACAACCAATAAAGACACAAGCACATGTATCTCCTGTCACACTCCCGTCAAGAAAACGGATTGGGTGCACGTTTGGGGTTACCCTCTTCTCGAAGCACATGACAAAATCAAAACTCTTAATACTCAGTGACAGCGAGTGATCTTGTATATTTCAGCGGGCGAATTTCATGGGAACCGATCAAATGAATTCGCTCGCTCTGAAAAAATTCAATCTAAGCGTATCGGGCATGCACCCAATTGAAGGTATCGGTACACCTCGCCCCCCACTCTCTCGCGCGTAAAAACTAACTATTCTAGCAATTATTTACGCAACAATACTTCTAGAGCTTTATCCAAAACAAAAATTCCGCCCAGATTATGCATTGACCATCGTATAAACGCTGCACTGGCAAGTGTATTCAATTCAGCTCTACACAACCAATCATGACTGATTAACGATAGTGATTTATATTACGCCCAACTCTCAAAACCCTAAATGATAAAATCACATTGAAGAATATGTGCTACCGTATATTTTAAGAGCATCAAATTTTCCTTGGCATTTGACGAGGATTAATACAATTGTCGCAATTTTATATCATATTGGCTACAAGCGTACCTCTTGCTTTTACCATGGGTTTCGCCATAGGGCGTGGAGACGTTTGTGCTGTCGCTGCGGTCAATTATTGGATAAACCATAAGCGAACAACCTATCTTCGGGCTTTCATAGTAGCTACGGCTTCGGCTGGGTTTGTGCTGCTGCCAAGCGCGTGGTTCTTCCCAACCACCGTTACCTTATCTCAAACCTACCAACCATCTTGGATCATGCTCATTGCCGGTGCGCTTTTTGGTCTCGGTGCCTTTCTGAATGGCGCATGTGTGTTCGGTACTCTCGCGCATATATCAAAGGGGGAGATGGACTATATCGGCACGATTGCTGGCATGTTCATAGGAGCGGTCTTCGCTCCATTAGTTACATCTAGTACTGAAGGATACTTTTTTTTAGAATTATCGAAACCATCTGCACTAGCCCTTTTCGTGTGGTTGGTCTTTATTTCTATTGCTTTTCATGAACTTGCATTAAAGCGAAGCCCTATGAATCCTGGCGAATTTAAGCCCTCTTCAGATCGTGCTTGGAGTCCCACTTTATCAATGTCGGTAATTGGTATTACGGGAGGATTGCTCTATGCGCTTATCGGAAACTGGGGGTATCTGACAGTACTTTCTCACGGTGCAGCTAAGCTGATCACCCCCTATGTGCCTAATGTCACCATCCAGGTACTTACAGCCACAGGGGCGCTGATTTTTGGTGCCATTGTGGCAGCGTGGAAAACTCACAAGCTGAAATTACGCAAGCCTGGTTTTTTTCCTCTTTTTCAAAAACTGGTGGGAGGCTCGTTAATGAGTTTCTCCGCCATAGTTATTCCTGGTGGCAACGATGCTTTATTATTATATGGCATTCCATCCCTAGCCCCCCACGCCTTCATCGCATATGCAATGATGTTATTAGTATTAGCCTCACTTTTTAAGATTCGCTACAAGCCTAAAATTTGATTGTTGCTGGTGCTTTTACTGGCTCCCACTTTACAAAAAGATAATTTCAACTCTCCGCTATTTGACACTTTACAAGCGCATACACCCCCCACTTTAAATCATCATCCATGCCAGCTTCTGACCAACCAACAGATAAGCATGAGAGCCTCCCCCCAAAAAATTATAGATCGACACAGCCACGACAAGCATGATACGCACGTTTTTGGAAGAGCTGTTTCAAATCGTCCGCTAAGCTCCCCCCGCACCAAATCAATATCCTCCCTTTTTGATCAAGGTAAGAGGCAGTTGCAGTATGGATACAGCTTGCACTGCTCATTTCCTATTAGGCAGGTGGATTTGAGAAAGGACTCCCCAGTTGGTGGTAGTCGATTTATAAAAATCGATTCCGAATTCTATCTCAGCGAATCGGCATAATTATGATGACATAAGCTCCCTGAAAAACCTGGATTCTTTGGTATATGTTCCTAGGCGGGTACGCTTTTTCTACAGAAGCGTTATTTGCTAGTTTCTTATCTTGTCGCCACTACCTATTCCTACTCAGGATTGACTTGATCCAAACAAGGAGAGTAAAACTTGTCTATTCAGCGACTTTTTACAATTATTTTCTCAGCCATTATCATCAGCGCGATAACTCTCAGCCTGGTTGTAATGGCGATGATAAAAAACCAACAAAGCCTAAGCGAAAGCGAAGAAAATCGATATAGATCTTATCTATTAGCCGATGAATTGCGACAGAGCTCTGACGACTTAAGTCGAATGGCTCGCACTTTTGCAGTCACCGGAGAAAGTCGCTACGCCCAGTTGTACAAGCAGATCTTATCGGTTAGAAATGGGCAAGAACATCGACCTACCAACTATAACTTTCCCTACATTGACTTCCTTGCCGCCGGCCAGCAGGTTGATACTGACTTCGATCCTGCTATACCGCTATTCGAGCTGATGCGCCAACAAGGAATGAATCAAGCTGAACTCGCTAAGCTGAAAGAGGCTGAGCAAGCTTCGAACGAACTGGCGAGAATCGAAGCTGACGCGATGGACACCGCCTCCGGGGCCAAAGGCACCGCACCTGATCTCAATGCTTCGACTCGCTTGGTCTACAGCCCTCGTTACGACGCGGAAAAAGCGCGCATTATGACGCCTGTAAAAGAGTTTTTCGGCTTACTCAATCAACGAACTCAGCAAGAAGTAAGTGATTTGCGCTTCACGAGTTCCGTTTATATGAGCGTGGTGTGTGCAATGGTTTTTCTGCTAATCGTTATTGCTGGCATCGGTATCTTAACTATACGACGCAAGGTAAGTGGCGCTCTGCTGCGGCTCTCGAACGACGCCCAACGGGTTGCTGAAGGAGATCTGAGCACCAATTTAGATGCTCAAAATGGGGGAGAATTTGGAGTTCTTTCTCATGCATTCGGAAAGATGGTTATCAGATTACGAGACGTTGTGACTAATGTTGTGAACTCTAGCAGCCAGCTCGGAGTATCCGCAGAACAACTCACCAATACAACACGCATCACACTGGAAAACATAAGGCAGCAAGAGTTACACACCTCTGAAGTGGCAACTGCCATTACGGAAATGGCCGCCACTGTTCAAGAAGTAGCCCACCATTCTGCTCAGACAGCAGAAGCGGCCCAGAAAGCTGATGGTTCTGCCGCAAGCGGCCGCGCGGTAGTAGAGCAAATGGTCGGCACCATCCAGCAGCTATACGATGATATTGGCAAAGCTGCGGAAGTAATTCAGGCCTTGGCCGCAGACACCTCTAGCATCGGCGGAATTCTTGATGTGATTCGTAGCATTGCCGACCAGACCAACCTGCTCGCTCTCAATGCTGCGATCGAAGCCGCCAGGGCTGGAGAACAAGGCCGAGGTTTCGCCGTTGTTGCAGATGAAGTACGAAACTTGGCGAAACGCACTCAGGATTCGACTCAAGAAATTCAAGATATGATCATGCGCTTACAGGAAGGCGCCAAGCAAGCAGTATGCGTTATGGATCAAAGTCGTAGTCAAGCTGAGGCTGGCTCTCGACAAGCGGACGATGCCGGTCATGCTCTCGAGAACATTACTCACGCCAATCGGGTGATCAGTGAAATGGCTGTTCAGATCGCCAGCGCTGCTGAAGAACAGGCTGTCGTTGCTCATGATATAAGTCAGCGAATCGAACAGATTCGAGAATTAGCTAGTCATAATGCAACGGGGTCCGATCAAGTGAGTAGCGCCAGTGAAGGAGTCGCTCGTCTTGCTGAAGGCCTGAACGCCCAGGTAAGCCATTTCACTCTCGTGCGTTCTTAACCTTTTAAATTTCCGCCGGAGCAATCAAAAGCGACATCGACCGAAAAGCATTTAGAAATGCTTTCTTAAAAAAGAAAGCATAACCAGATCGTTTTTCCAGCTCACCACAGTTGTATTCACGCGATTCCGTGCTTGCAACACCACTGACAAAACAGGCCCTTGAGGGGCCTTTTTTGTTTTACTCAATCCAAATTAATTGGTGAGCCATGATTCAACAGTGGCCGCGCCGTGTGCTGCTTTCCACTCTTTTAACGTCTTGTGATTACCGCCTTTGGTTTCAACGATCTCGCCATTGTGCGGGTTTTTGTAAACCTTTACCTGTCGTGGCTTGCGAGAAGCTGACTTAGGCTCAGTAGTCGGTGTGCGACGGCCCGCTTCGGGATCCAGCAAATTGATCACATTTTTTAGACTGAAACCGTATTCAGCTAACAATGCACGCAGTTTGCTCTCGAACTCCATTTCTTTTTTTAGCTCAGAGTCACCCTTCATGGACTCCAGCTCTGCGAGCTGCTCGGCAAGTTGCTGTTCGAGCTTACGAAATTCCGCCAGACGAGACATGGGTCAATTCCTTGATGTGTGGATAGCGCAGATTGCTGGGGCACCATGGTATAGGGTTCAAAGACCTAAATCCCTTTCGAGCTGATCCTTACGAACGCCATCGCTAACATGGCTACCATTCACCAGGTACCACTGTAGCTGATAATGCATATGCCAGATCCTGTTCGCTAGCAAACTAGGCCAAGGCAGGAGGCAAAATATAGAGAGCTCTACACCCAAGATCAGCGAAGCGTATCTGAATTTCTATTTGAACCGCACCCCTCAGTTTTCAACGTGCAGAGAAGGTTGATGCTGGTCAGCAGCATGGCCTCCAACGCGCTATCAACCGGCTTGCTCAAAAGCTCGAAAAAACTATGGCATTGATCGAGAGGTACGAGCCGAGTCAAGACGCGTTCAGTTTTTCGCGCCGTTCCCTATCGCGTAACTAATTCGCCTCAAGGTGGCTGACTACGTGATGGCTCTCCAACAACCAACATTCTGCGATCGTGTCGAAGTCAAAGCCCGGCATTGGGTACTTACGGATTGGAAAGGCTAAAGAAGAGTTTTCTATTACCTGAAGCGAGAGCGCCTTCAGGGCACAGACCTTTCAGTTTTGATCGCCAAAATCATGGATAGGCGAGAACAGCCAGGCCATGGGTAGGGTTCCATGCCCCATACGACCATAGACACCCCGATACGCTGAGCTGAAATCGCTCGTCCAAATCCGCGGAGACGCCACCGACTCTTTCGTTCAGAACATGAGCGCTTGGTCTCCGAGGCAGCCGAATGCGGTGACGACTACTTCTTTGAAGCAACGCTTCTTTACCGGCAGGCCATCCAAACAATCACTCCCCTAGGGGTATAGGGTAACGCTGTGGAGAGGTGTTCGAGTTGCAATCACAATTGGTGCGTCAGACTAATAGTTTCCGGTACTGAATAAAGCTTGAACGATCGGCAATACGGTCATAAAGCTGCATAGCATTGTGGTTGGACTCGTGAGTAAGCCAGTGCACACGAGACGCTCCGCGTCGCCTAGCATCCGCATATACATGCTCGATCAATGCCCGGCCAATACCGTTACCCCGAGCGTAGTCAGCGACAAACAAATCCTGGAGATAACAGTGGTCACTCATTGCCCACGCAGACCGATGGTAGATCGAATGCACTAAGCCTGATGCTTGTGCCCCCACCATGGCAAGCGCCGCATACATTGGCTCCACTGGGTCCAAGAAGCGCGTCCACGTATTGAGCGTCACGGCTTCAGGGATATCTACTTCATAAAATCGCTGATAGCTTTGCCATAGCGGAAGCCAGATATCAAAATCCTTGTTCTCTATGGCTTTTATCTCAATTGATTGCATAGTGTGCTCCCGTAATTTAGTTGGCGCCCGGGTCCTTCATGGCGGCGCGTGAGAAGAGGTGGTCGAACACCTCCAGCTGACAATCGAAAAGAGCTGCCCGGGCCTTCCACTCAGAGCCAATTCGAAGGCCGAAAAGTGGGGACCGAAGCAGCCTAATCCTCCTTCTCTATCAATGATCACAAGTCTTGCAAGGTGCAAGTCCAACAACCTTTACGTATCTCTTACCCATGACGGACGCCTACTTGGCTTGCTTAACGCCAACGTGGTTCATTCAGACGTCGCGCCTAGTCTGTGATTGCTTTCAAACCGTACTTTTGAAGGTAGGTACTTTTGATTTCGTCCTGACTCCGAGGTGGGTGGGCAAGGACATGAGCTGGAGACAGCAAAGGAGTGATCGATGTGGTTTCGATTTTTACAACGTGATCGACAGGATACTCCGGGCCATTTACCGCTCGAACCCAATTGGCGATCACCACGGACTCCTCTTCGGTTGGTGGAAGTATCAATGCACGGCCCTTGAATCGATAACCGCGCCTCTGGAAGATATCGACTACGTTAATTTCTACGGCTGGATTGCGCGTCAAGTTCAGTATCGTCTGCGGCGAAGCGATATCTGCGAAGTAGAGGACGCCGTTCGTGACTGTCAAAGACGCCTTCGGCGAAAGATTGGGCGTCCCGTCTTCATTGACTGTTGCAACGAACGACAGCAACGCCAGCCTGACGATATCCTCCATGTCATCAGTGATTTTAATCATGGACATGAAGCCTCTCTCACGACCGTCAAGTCGATCGTTGCGAGGGCTTTTTGCCTCGCGAATATGGCCTGGTCCTGGTCGAGAAATGCAGTAGCCTGCACAGAAAGAAATTGCTGGGTTTTCAACCCCACGCTGTCCAGCACCACCGATAGATACGGTGTGAGAAAGTCAGGTTGGTTGGCTCGATCACCCGTAAAGACGCCACCGGAAGCGATACCGATAAACACTGGACGATCCCGGAGCATTCCTACTTTTCCGGTAGGCGTCGACATGAACGTGCGACCGGCGCGGAGAATCTGGTCTATCCACGCCTTGAGGACCGACGGAACAGTTAAGTTGTTCATGGGTGTTCCGATGACAATCACATCGGCTGCATCGACTTCCTGAATAAGCTCTTCCGATAAATCCAACGAGCCCTTCGGCGGGGCCGCTAACGTTGTTGGCGACGACAGGGCAGTCGCGTAGTCAGGCGAAGCATGCGGAAGTGGGCTAGCGGCAAAGTCACGCCGGCTGATACTCGCACCAGGCGCAACTTCAAGGAGCATTTTGACGATCGCTGCTGAAAGCTCGCGGCTATGCGATTCTGGACGCGAGCTGCAATCAATGTGGAGGATATTCATGTGAACGATCCCGATGCTTTTGCGAACCCGATCACGACTATTTTCATCGTCTACTCTCCTCAGTCAGTTGCTGTCACTTCGAGCCCGCGCTGCACCGCTGGACGCGAGAGGCCACGGTTGAACCATGCTTGAACATGAAGAAAGCGGTCGAAGCCGACGAGCTCACGCGCTTCATAAAAGCCAATCAGGTTACGCACCCAACCGAGCAGCGAAATATCCGCGATACTGTAATCAGCCCCCATCACCCAGTCGCGATCCGCAAGCCGGTTGTCCAGGACCCCAAGCAGTCGAGCTGATTCGGTTACGTAACGGTCGCGAGGGCGCTTGTCTTCGAAGTCTTTGCCAGCGAACTTATTGAAGAAGCCGACTTGGCCGAACATCGGCCCGACTGCCCCCATCTGCCACATCACCCACTGGATCGTTTCGTAGCGAGTGTTCGGATCGGTCGAAATAAATTGTCCTGTCTTGTCGGCAAGATAGAGAAGGATTGCCCCTGATTCGAACAACGCAAGTGGTGCGTTGCTCGGCCCATCGGGGTCGTAGATAGCAGGAATCTTGCCGTTGGGGTTGAGCGCGAGAAAGGCTAGGTCATGGCTTTCGCCCGCCATGATATCGATTCGGTGCGCCTCGTATGCGAGGCCAGTTTCCTCAAGCATGATACTGACCTTCACCCCATTGGGCGTCGGCAGGGAAAAGAGTTGCAACCGATCGGGATACCGCGCCGGCCAGCGTGTGAAAATCGGATGATCAAGTGTCACTGTCTTGCCCCTAAATTTGTCGCCACTGACGAAAAACCCGAATGCGGTCCCAAGAATCCCTCTAGGGTGCACCCGGGCTTTCGCATTACGCTCGCATCACATCAAACCCACACAGCACCATCAGAGATCGTCGATGTGAACGGATAGACTTTAGATCGAACCAGCCGGGGTTACGGCAGGGAAGTCTTTCTCAGGATCGAACACGTTATTGAAAAAATTGGTGAGGGAGTACATGGCCACCAGCGCGATGATTTCCATAACATTCGCATCTGTGTAGCCAGCGTCGCGGACGGCCTTCAGATCAGCATCACTGACCTTGCCCCGGGTTTCGATGACTTTGTGCGCGAACTGAAGGGCAGCGTTGCGCTTTGGGTCGGTGGCCTTGCCTTTGCGAGCGAGAATGACTTCATCGGCCGGCATCTTGGCCATATGCTCAGCCGTGAAGCTGTGAACCGTCAGGCAGTAATTACACCCATTTGCTTCGGAAACAGCGAGACCGATGCTGTCACGAGTCTTCACGTCAAGCGCCTTACTCAAAGAACCAAGCAAAGTGGCCCATGCGTTGAACGCAATCGGACTTTGCGCGAAGGCCGTCATCATGTTTGGAGTGAACCCGATGTTCTTGGTGAATGCATCGAGAGTTGGCTTCGAATCAGCTGGCACTTGTTCCGGCATTAAAACTTCACATCTAGGCATAGTAGTCTCCGTAACTTATTGGTTTACTGACAATTAAACGAAATCCAACACTTCCGCCAACGGACGGCGCGGCTTCTGCGCCCAGTTTCCTGGGCGTTCTGCACCTATAGACAGCAACATGACTGGCACTTCGTTTTCGGCAAGCCCAAACTCGCGCGCCACCCCTTCAGCATCGAACCCAATCATGGGCGTCGAACCTAGACCTAACGAGCGGGCGGCATAAATGATCGCCGACGCACCGAAAGTGCCCGTGCGCATAGCTTCATCTCGCTGGCGCTGCGGGTGATCTAAATACAAGTCGCGAGCAGGGAGTTCCCAATCTGACACCATCGCCGCAGGCATGACGCCGGCTTGAACCAACGGCGCTAGACGGTCTGGTATTACGCTCGAATCAGCCAGTTGACCGCAGATGATGAAGGTAACGGCTGCTTCCGTAATCGGCGGCTGACTCCACGCAATCGGACTTAACCGAGCTTTGGCTTCAGGCGAGCGTACTGCGATAAACCGCCAATTCTGGATATGGAAGGATGTCGGGGCAGAGGTGCCGATTCGCACCAGCTCGCAGATTTGGTCGTCGCTCAAAGTTGCGGTAGGGTCGTAGTACTTAGCGGCGCTGCGACTTACGATACATTCGATGACGGCGTTGGTCATGATGACTCCTATGATCGAAGGGTAAGTTGAAGCTCAAAGAGCTTGCGTTCTATGCGTACCTGGTTCGTTCGGGATATCGCGTAGCATTTTTCTCCTCTGCTTCTGGTGGTCGGTAGACAAATGAGCCGCTTGCTTTTTGCACATCGAACTAGCAAAACCGACAGCGCTCTTGTTTGTTTATTCTTTGTTGATGGAAGAACAATTCACCGGCGAAGAGGGCAGTGTCATGTCTTTACCACCCTCCTCTTCTCACTCTTTCACCGCCGAAGCTCCGAGGATGATTGCATTGGTCTTTTGAGTGGTTCTCGCAATGCACCTTGATCCTCGACGAGAGATTCCATCACCAGACGAAAGGGTCATAGCTCCGCTATAGCTGCGTTATGTGGCACATGGGTCACCACCATCTCACGCTCTGACACCACGCTATATCAGCTTCTTGCGGTGTTTCTGTACGCGTGTTCAAGCAGAGTGATTACTTCAATGGCGTGGTCAGCTCTCTATCATTGCTATCAACGACAAATACCGCCAAAAGCTTTGCAGGTTTGGTTTTGCTCGCATTCCGGCTTACAGAATGATTCGCGCCGGGAGGTTCAGACCAGCTCTCACCAGTGCGATATACGCGCACATCCCCGTCATTGACCTTTGATTCGATTGCGCCCGATATCACGTATGCGTAAATGAAGGCAGACTTAGCGTGCGCGTGAGGTAATGAGCTGCCGCCCGGGGGATACTCGACTTCAACGGCGACAAGGGATTTGCCAGGCAAATTAGGGATTGCTTGTTCAAAATTCTGCTTCACAACATCACTAGGCTTGTATGTCGAAGCCCCAGCAATGGCACAGATGGAAGCCGTTGCGAAAAATACAGTCAGAATCGAACGCATGATCATGATTGGATCGCTCTATCTCGGTCTTTGCATCTTGATCCGTCGATGGTACGAATATAAGAACCAAGATCACCCACTTTCGTGTGTACCAAGACTATGAACTCAGACCTGCAGATTCAGCTTGATCGGGCAGCAAAGCTGTCCTTGTCGGAACAAATTCGTTTGAGCATTAGCAGGGCAATCGAATCAGGCTTGCTCACACCAGGCACTCGATTGCCTTCTTGGCAAGATCTGGCCGCACACCTAGGCGTGGCACGCGGTACCGTTCAAGAGGCATATGAACGATTATCTGATGCCCAGATGATCGAAACATTTGGGGCGAAAGGCACACAGGTGGCACCACGCCCCCCTGCAGCGGTGGTTCAGTCAGTACCACCGGAGCCAGGTGCCTTTATGAGAGCCTATGAGCGGATGAACGCCGGACCAGCGATCTTTCAGCTCGGTATTCCCGCATTTGAGGGCCTAGAAAAGCTATTCGCACGCGCGCGCTCCTCCAACCTGTTGAAGGCCGGATCGTTCTCGTCTCTGGTCTATCCCGACCCTAGGGGGGAGCTGGAGTTACGCCGAGAGATTGCAGGTTATCTATCCATCGCAAGGAACCTTCACTGCTTTCCCGAGCAGGTGTTTATCACGTCGGGATATAGCTCCGGTTTAGGCCTTGCTCTTCGTGTGCTAGGCCTGGATGGCAAAAAGGTTTGGATGGAAGAACCTGGGTTCTTTCTGACTCGCAAGGGTTTGGAGCTTGCTCGTTTAAATATCATCCCGATCCCGGTTGACACTGAGGGTCTCAACGTAAGCCACGCAATTGAGATCGCAGCGGACGCGGCGCTAGCCGTTCTGACACCTGGTCAGCAGGCCCCCTTAGGGTCGACTCTGTCTTTGAGGCGACGACTTCAACTACTTGAATGGGCTGCTTCGAACAACGCATGGATCATCGAGGATGATTACCTCAGCGAGCTCCAACTAGAAGGTAGGGCGGCCCCTGCCCTGGCGTCACTGGACGAGGGGAACCGGGTTATTCATATAGGCTCATTTAGCAAGACTGTAAGCCCTGGGTTGCGATTGGGATTTGTTGTGGCACCTACCGAATTGGTTACAGCATTCTCGGAGGTTGTCGCTACGCTCGCACCCGCCCCCTCACCGGTCATTCAACTCGCCACGACTCAATTTATGCACGATGGCCATTACATCCGACGTGTCCGCCGACTCAAACGTCTTTATCTTGCACAACGTGATGCGCTATGCGCGCAGTTACGAAAGCACAATGCTGATTGGACCAATGCAGGCTTGGCAGTACTTCTCAAACTCCCGGACGGTTCATCCGACGTCCAGATCGTTCAGGAAGCGATGACCTTTGGCATGGCTCCATCGCCTTTGTCAGCATGGTTCGCGAGTCCGTCTGCAAGCTCTTCCGGCCTCTTGCTTGGCGTTGCCACTGCGCCTGAACAGTCTCTCGATACATCCTGCAGTCGCCTGTTCGAAATCATCGAACGACATTGTTAGCGCGAGGTGCCAATCACTACACAAGATCTAGGAAACGCGCGTACTGATGAACTCTCAGGGTGATCTCCATACCTGCCTCTTTTAAAGCTCATGAGCCTTGGTGTGTCTTCTTCGAATACTCTCCAATCCCGAGTAGTGGACAAAAATGCCGCTAGCTAATAGATCAATTGTGCACCGCGTCTGCTAGCAGTTTGATGGAGACCAAAAACAGGCTGAGCTGCACGATACGGTAAAACCAAATATCAGAAATCCTTCGCGTAAGGTAGGCGCCTGCCACCGTACCGATCAGAGCAAACGGTATCAGCACCATCGCATCCACCAGCGTTTGATGGGAGTACGGGCGCAAGTTCTGGTAAGGGATAATTTTTGCTGCGTTGATGACCGCAAAAACGATCGTTGCGGTTCCGGCAAACTCAGCCTTGGCTAGTTTTTGCGGCAGCGTGAATATCTGAAACGGTGGCCCGCCTGAATGGGAAATGAAGCTGGTGAAACCAGCGAGCGTGCCCCAGAACCAGCCCTTGGCGCAATCTGCAGGTTGTGGTGCCCTATCGGTTTGCTTACGCAGCCAAACATTCAGACAAAAGACCACGCCCATGGCGCCGATCAGGAAGGTGACGACCCGATCGGACACGATGGATGCTGTCAGCCAACCCGCCAACACACCAACCATACCCGCCGGGATCAGCAATCGAAGATTAGCCTTGCTGAAGTCACGCCGATACAAGTAAACCCCCACCCAATCGGAAATCACAAAGATCGGCAACAACAAGGCCGCTGCCTTGACCGGTGACATCACCAGTGACAGCAGTGGCACGGCTAACATGCTGATACTGGGCAAGCCTCCCTTTGACAAACCCACCAGGAAGGCTGCAAGTACGGCTAGAAAAAAGTAGGTGTCCAGGTTCAAGTTTTAGGCGCCGTAATAGCGAGCATTAATACCAGGATTTTTTCCGGTTCCTGGCAATGCCACATGGTTAATCTTGTCGTTCCATCCACAGTCGAGACTCGTAGAAATTCCGAACTTGAAAACAGAATCTACCGTGGTCACTCGGCCCAGAACTGCAAGCCTCGGCAAACTCCTGCTTTCGACACCGTGAAGGGAGTCCATCGGGCCTCGCATCGCGCCAAGGCCCGGTGGAAACCAAAACTCAGGCAGGTGCCTTGGCCACCCGCACGTCGACCACCGCCTGTTCTCGAAGCCGTTCATATTCCTGTTTAGGTACAGCAACCGCGTCAGGATTGCCCAGATTGTTCAGAGGGATACGGAAGGTTTCTCTAGCGGTCCAGGCTGCAATAGCCGCGATCACCGTCACGCCCAGAGTGATCGCTCCGATGGTCATCGGAATATTGACCGCACCCGGCGGAGCAACAGCAACGAACAGCGCCGGAAGCATGGCTGTGGCAGCGGTGCCGAGGTTCTGGGAGATGGCCATGCCGGAGACCCGGGTGCGGGTCGGGAACATTTCCGGATAGAAACTCGGGAAAACCGCGTTGTAACCTTGATAGAGGACTCCCCACATCAACAGCGACGTCACGATTGCCAACGATATGCTGTGAATGCTGATGGCATAGAGATACACGAACGACAGCAATCCTGGAGCGAGTGCACCGATGATGATCAGCGGCCTGCGGCCGAATTTATCTGATAGGTTGCCGGCTAGCGGAGTGACGAGCACGGCGACAATATTGCCCATGACCGGGATCCACAGATAAACCTCCTTCTCGAATCCGATACCGTAGCCGGGCTGGACCGCATAAGCCGCTCCGAAAATCGTTGTTACCACTGGAATGACGTTCATCAGCGAACAGCACATCACTCGCAGCATGTCCCTCCAGCTCTCAGTAACAACCTGGATAACCGGCGCCTTATAGATCGCACCGTGTGCGCCCTCTTCAGCGAATGCAAGTGACTCGTCGACTTCTCGGCGGATGATGTAACCCGCGACGATGACAATGAAGCTGAGCAGGAAAGGGATGCGCCACCCCCAAGCATTGAACGCCTCAGTGGGCATGTAGTAAGCGAGCGGCAAGAAGACCGCAGCGGCAAAAATTTGTCCTGCTTGTACACCCTGCATTGTGAAGCTGGCATAGAAACCCCGCCGCCCAAAAGGCGCGTGCTCGAGAATCATTGAGGTGGCGCCGGATACCTCTCCAGCCACTGCGAAGCCCTGTATCAGTCGTAGCAAGACGAGAAGTACAGGGGCAAGCAGGCCGACCTGTTCGTAAGTCGGCAACAGCCCGACGCCCATCGTTGAAAAGCCCATGAGAAACATGCACAGGACCAACACCTGCTTGCGCCCATGCGTGTCACCCCAATGCCCTAGGAAGAAGGCACCAATTGGGCGAGCGATGTAACCCACACCATAGGTCGCCAATGACGCGATGAGGACGAGCTTGGGATCCGTATTGGGGAAAAAAATCTGGGGAAAGATCAGCGATGCCGCCGTGGCGTAAATGAAGAAGTCGTAAAATTCCAGCGCCGATCCAATCCAGCCGCTGGCAGCAGCCTTCTTGATCTGTTGTTTCGCGCGGTGCGCGCGGTCCGAGGCGTCTGCCATTATTGTCTCCAGTATTTTTATTTTGAGAGTTGGCTGGTCAAGGTCTAGCGGGTGTAGCCAGCGGTATTCGCTGTCTTCCTGTTATTCGTCCCAAGGTCTTTTGAGATTTCCATGAGTCGCTGAATACAGCGGTCACATCGAGCGTTATCCCGGCTGGAACAAAGCTGGACGATATGGTTGCCGTACCAAAAATGATTGAGGTGTGCACGTTTACGCCAAACTCAGATTCCGCTATGGGGCAGCATGGGCTTTCGCCAGAATCTCGAGCGTAGCGGCGCGAAGCATGCGAGCACGGGCCACCGGCGCCAGCAGATCGGGTAACCCATGAAGTGGTACTTCGATGGAAATAACTGTCTCAGGTGGAAGAGCTCGAATCATCGGAATAAGGTCGAGACCGCCCTTTCCTGGTGGGAGGCGTGCACTCCGAGCCTGAAATAGCAATTCCTCCTCGGAAATCGGCGTCTTTGAAGGTGCATCGCAAATCTGGAAATACGCCAACAGGTTCTTCGGTAACAGCGCGAGATCCTCTGGCGTGCCACCCGAACGAGCAAGGTGAATCGCGTCCACCACGACCCCGCCAGCCCCCGCTGCCTCGACAACGCGACACGCGGACGGCAGGTTTTTGATGCCTCTCCAGGGCATGAACTCCAAGCCCATGTGCAGTCCGTAACGTTCTCCAATAGCGCTCAGCTCGCCGAAACGCTGAGCAATCGCAGATTCGTCGTCGCTATCCCCAGCTACGAGTACATGCTTGGCTCCAAGCATCTCAGCAGCTGCAAGCAACGGCTCTAATTCGGCAACCCTGGTGTC
The DNA here is from genome assembly GCF_054071155.1 of Pseudomonas sp. SDO5532_S415. NCBI lineage: Bacteria > Pseudomonadati > Pseudomonadota > Gammaproteobacteria > Pseudomonadales > Pseudomonadaceae > Pseudomonas > Pseudomonas sp. SDO5532_S415. The sequence goes on from NZ_JBSVWS010000001.1 coordinate 160,365, forward strand.
TGGCGTAAGCCGAACCAGCTCTACGTCATGTACGCAGATCCCTCGGTCACGCATTCGCGCCAAGGTGTCACGCATCATTGGGGTATTACCAATCATGGGGTGCTGCCGCTCTCCTGTAGAAGCAGGTGCGAGCCTCATGCTGACCTGGGAAAATCCAGCGTCAGCCGCAGCGTCAACCAATTCGGGCGGTGTCAGTTCGATCAACGTCAAATGCGCTAGGCAAAGTGTGTGCGACGTGTTGTTGTTCATGGATTTGAGCTCCCTGTGGTGCACTCAATAAACGTCTGCGGGTGTCGCAGAATAGGAAAGCGAATAGAAGTCGCTCTTTTGAGCCGGCTGTGCCCCAAGGCTTACGAGCGAAGGTTCGGAAAGCTCGAAACTGTTTAGAGCCTGCACGGCATCCGTGTCGTATCCGCAGACAACCAGCACCCAATCCGCGACCTGATCGGCCGCACCACGGATCTTTTGTTCCGTTGTCTGAGCGATCAAAGGCGTCTCGTGCTCCAGTAGATGCGCACCTGTAATTCCAGGGCGAACAGATAGCTCTTCGAGGAGTGCCTTCAGGGACTGTCGGAGCTGGTGCTCACGTTCACGCTTCGGCGCGAAACGAATAGTCAACGCGTTGCGCGCCACGGCACCGCCGTGCGATTCAAGGACATGCGATTGACTGCGCACCATATTCCGGTGGTGCGGCATCAACGTGATCGACCAAGGAGTGGGCGCATTCAATCGTTCCAGGTACGAGGGCGACGACAGGACGTCGAAGTTCTCCAATTCGTACATCACGAAAATGCCTTCCCCGCCCTTCGCATCAGTCCACCTCGAGCTTCGGTGGAATCCTGGGATGCCAAGCCGCTCGGGGAAATGCTCATGGGAGTGCCAATGCTCGAAGTCTTCTCGCATGTCGGGAGCCATGTTCCACCACATGGCGAGGGCTGCGTTTCCTAAAAGGGGCATCGTCGACCTCAGCTCATGCCACGAACGCGTGCCATTGCGCCGATAAATCCGGTGGCCTCTGCTCCTGTCACCAAGGGGCTACTCAGCGTGTTGATTTTGTACATTCAGAATCGTCCTCATCGTCATTTAACCGGGAGTGATCCGGCCTGGTGAAATCGGACAATACACAAAACTTGAATGCCTTTCAAAATTATTATACTATTCAAATTTTGAATGGTCGGAGGGTTTATGAGCGGAGCACTTGAAAAATCACTGGATATCCTCGAATACCTGACCGACTACCCGGACGGGGTCGCTTTGGCTCAAATCTCCACAGACTTGAACCAGCTCCGCTCCGGTTGCCACAGAACGCTGCATGAACTGATTCGTTACGGCTATGTGCGTCAAATGCCACAACGCGGCGACTATGCCCTCACCACAAAAATGGCATCGATGGGGCTCAGCTTTTTGAGCAAGTCAGGCGTTCTGGACATTGCCCAACCGGTAATCGATCGACTGGCACAAACGACCGCCGAACTTGTTCGGCTGGGCATCGTCGACGAAGACCGCCTGACGCTGGTGGCAAAGGCGCAAGGAGCGAAATCCGGCCTGTTGTATGACCCGGACATGGGCATAGATTTGAAGTTGTCCTGCAGTGCGGCCGGCCAGGCTTGGCTCATGACGCTACCTGAGGATGTAGCCATCGAGTACGTGACACGACAAGGGATCGGCGAGCCAAAAGACTTTGGGCCAAACGCGCCAACATCCATCAAGGGCTTGTTGAAGGTGCTGGATGAGCATCGTGCACGTGGATACAGCATCATCCAGGACGCCTATGCACTGGGCATGAGCTCTATGGCTGCACCTATCAGGCGTACTAATGAGCCTACGACAGGCGTCGTCGTGATCGCAGGCCCCTCTTCCCGCCTTACGCTGGAACGTATGCAGCAGTTTGGACCAGCACTATTAGCGGCCGCGGATGAACTAGCAGTGGCAGGAAATTCTTCGGCGCTCTTGAAATCTGCAAACGTGGGTACTTGGGGCAACGTGATCAGTAAACGAGACACTAAGAGGTAATGTCATCACGCTGGGGCTAACAGTAGTTGATGCCCATAATGAGAAAGCCTGGACACGTACCCAAGATTTTTTTCTTGGGCGCATCCAGGCTCCGGCGTTACGTTCGCATCAGATGACATCTCCTGGACTCTTCAGAGATGGTCGATGCGCGTGGATAAAACTCAGATCGAGCCAGCCGGTGTTACGGCAGGAAAATCTTTCTCTGGATCGAACACGTTATTGAAAAAATTCGTCAGCGAGTACATGGCTACCAACGCGATAATCTCCATGACATTCGCATCCGTGTACCCAGCATCACGGACGGCTTTCAGATCATCATCACTGACCTTACCGCGAGTCTCGATGACTTTGTACGCGAACTGAAGAGCCGCGCTGCGCTTGGGGTCCGTGGCCTGGCCCTTGCGAGCGAGAATGACTTCATCGGCCGGCAGCTTGGCCATGTGCTCGGCCGTAAAGCTGTGAACCGTCAGGCAATAGTTGCAGCCATTTGCTTCGGAAACAGCGAGACCGATGCTGTCACGGGTCTTCACGTCGAGCGCTTTGCTCATAGAACCGAGCAGGGTCGCCCATGCATTGAACGCGATTGGGCTCTGCGCGAAGGTTGCCATCATATTCGGTGTAAACCCGATGTTCTTGGTGAACGCATCGAGAGTCGGTTTCGAATCAGCCGGCACTTGTTCCGGCGTTAGAACTGCACTTCTAGACATCGTAGTCTCCATAAATTACTGGTTTTACTGTTAATTAAACGAGATCCAACACTTCTTCCAACGGGCGGCGCGGCTTCTGCGCCCAGTTCCCTGAACGCTCAACGCCTATGGACAACAACATGACCGGCACTTCGTTTTCAGCCAGTCCGAACTCGCGAACCACCCCTTCGGCATCGAAACCGATCATCGGTGTCGAACCCAGGCCTAGCGAACGGGCGGCATAAATGATCGCCGACGCACCGAAGGTGGCCGTGCGAACTGCCTCGTCGCGCTGGCGCTGCGGGTGCTCCAAATACAAACCTCGCGCAGGGACCTCCCAATCCGACACCATCGCCGCTGGCATGACGCCCGCTTCAACCAATGGCGCAAGACGATCCGGGATTACACTGGAATCGGCCAATTGACCGCAGATGATGAAAGTGACGGCAGCTTCAGTGATCGGCGGCTGGTTCCAGGCAATCGGACTCAACCGAGCTTTGGCTGCAGGCGTGCGTACCGCAATGAAGCGCCAGTTCTGTAAGTGGAAAGATGTTGGCGCGCTGGTGCCGATTCGCACCAACTCGCGGATTTGGTCATCACTCAAGGTGGCGGTAGGATCGTAATATTTAGCGGCACTGCGGCTGAGGATGCTTTCGATAACGGCGTTAGACATGGTGATTCCTATATGGGAAAAGTTTTGGTACGCAATACGTATATGAGCTGTCAGGCGAAATTTGGGCGAGTGATGCCACAGTGGCCCCGCAAAGTGGCCTACTCAGAAACTGACAGTTGATGTTGGGAGCGTTAGGACAGATGAACGCGTCAGTGAACAGGGCGAACGCGATAGTTATTGAGATCACATCTACTGGATGTCGAGGTAACCAAAGCACCCGAGGCCGAATCGAGATAGCTGAACGCGGAGTTCGCGCTTGTGATACAGCGAACAATTTTCCTGGCCGGCATGCAGGTATCAATCGTTATGCCGTGGGAGAACTTGATGGCGGGAATAGCAATTCGGCTCATGGTGTAACTCCTTCATCAGGTGGTTGGGAGTCGCCACTTTAGGCCGATAAGGTGTTCATTTCGAGACTGTATTAGATCAATAAAATGCTCAAAAGGATCAACCGAGAACATTGACCTTCATAGCCGAAGCGCGGCAGGACACAACTCATTTCGCTGAGAGCGAAATGGTATAGCCGTACATGTCGCTCGTTAAGAAGACGCTGCACCTCCCCGACGTGTCTAGTCGCGTTGCAGGCTATACACCGAAACGGACTGTATTACTCGCCACCACGGGCCTGGCGGCGCCACTGCCCCGCCGTCATCCCCATCGTTTCGGCAAATACACGCCGGAAAGCGGCTACGGATCGATAGCCGACCGCCTCAGCCACAGCCTCGGAAGTCATCGATGGCTTCTTCAGTTCGTTAGCGGCCAAGCTCATCCGGATATCGGTGAGCAACTCGATAGCGGAGCGTCCCAGCTTGTCCTGAAAATGTCGCATGAAGGTTGCTCGCGACATGCTGCACAGGTCGGCCAGATCAGGCAGGGTCCAGGCACGCGACGGATCGGCAAACATGGCTGAAATGGCAGGGGCCAATCGCGGATGGCCCGCCAGCGCCAACAACCCAGCCGGCGCTTGCTCGGATTCGCTCGCGGCACGTAATACCAGTGTGAACAGCGCAGAGGAAAGCGCATTTAGCATGGCGTTTCCGCCTGGTTTATCTCCCCCGGACTCCATTCGCATCAGCTCTACGAGGTTGGCCAGGTGAATGGATGCAGACCCGATGTCTTCATCACCAGAATCGTCAGCGGCGCGCACCACCAAATTTTTTGGCAGGTAATTGTGGATGAGTCGATCATGGGGTGGCTCGATGAAAAATCTTCCACACAACATATCCAGGTGCTCGTCACCGCCATCATTCTCACTGACCGTCCATCCTCCAAGGCCCTGATGGTTGCAGGTAGGTTTCGGCTCCTGTCCGCTGCCATCGTGCAACACGTGCGCCGATCCGTATGGCAATAGCACGATATCACCAGCCATCAGATCCCTGGTCGCCCCGGTCTCTGGATCCTCTAAAACGGCTCGACCCTTTACCACGATGTGGTAGGGAATCTCATGAGCCGGCGACCGAACCCTGGCCACACGCCAAGGCGCACCGTAGGCGCAACGCACCTCCAACTGGCCAGTGATGGTGATCATTTTCAGGAGATGGCTGAGCCAGTCAATTTGGGACATTACGCACTCGAGAACCGAAAGTGTTTTAGCATTTTATCGCGGTAGCAAATGGTGCTTGTCCCCTTCGCCAGAAGCCGGTAAGAAAATGCACGACTGGTGAGTGCCAAGAATGGGTAGGAGAAAGTTGCTACAGCTTCCAACGACAATATCAGGCCAGGCTATTGAGCTGCTTGAACAGCTTGACGCGCAGCACCTCTGACGTACTGCACTATTACTCCTTTTACCTTCTTATCACCCACCATGTTGATTTATACGCTTGCGCGCGGGCCCCACTGCACCAATAGAACAGGTGCTCGACTGGCCGACCAAACCACGCTGCCAGTCGGCATTTAGCTACACTGGTCGCGAATCTGACTCGGTTGTTATGTCGTTTTCGCGTTTAGATGAGCCACGCTGCCAGGGATTCATTCGGCCTGCTCTTCGAGGTACCGCGGAGCCTGAACCTGGCGACATCGTTCCATCTGTTGCTCGATATCATCGAGCGGTATCACTAACACACGATGGTTTGAGGACGTGGACATCCGCGACATTCAGTCGCGTGATAGCGGGGCGCGCTTCATACTGACAAGCTCCATCACCTCATGCCGATCATCTGCGGATGAGACCCCAATCGTCAGCCACTTCCCATCAGTGTATGTGTGCGCGTCATCGTAGAGTTTGACCAATTGAGGGCGCCAGAAATAACGCCGTTCCTCAAACTTCTCCCGCTCTACTCGCCCCAAGACCACTTGGACTGAAAGCTGCCTGTATCCTGGCAGCAACGAGCAGAACGCCTTGGTCTTTTTGTAGCGCAAGACCCATCCGCGTTTCTTGCCGCCATACCGCCACTCCGGGTCGAAAACACCGGGGTAAAATTGGTCGATCCAGCTCCGCAGTTGCACCCAATGCTCGAACGCCTCCGGCCCAATCCAGTCTCGAACCATGCTTTCATCGGGCGATGCCGATTTGCCGATGATCCTGTCGCCGATCTCAGGAATCTGCTCAAGGTCATTTTCTTGATGATTGCAATGCTGGTCTCGATTTTTCATACACTTCCTGGTTAGGCGGTGTTCTGCACAGGTGTGCGCTATCGCGTCGGATGAATGTCAATGGTGGATTTTTTCATTCATCTTTCTGTCGATTTTGAACCGCTGATGGTACGGATTGAAGGACCAAGATCCCTCATTCTCATGTGTACCAAGGATATGAATTCAACCTGCAGATATGGCTCGACTGTTACAGCATGCACCCGAGCAAGGCAGCATGATGCTGGAGCACCGGAAGACACTGCTCACGTAGCTCTTCAAGGGACAAGCGTGCCGAGAAAGTGCTGATGCTCATGGCTGCTACGACCTTTCCCTGAGCATTCCTCACTGGCACTGCCATAGAGCGCATTCCCAACTCCAACTCCTCATCGGTAAATGCGACACCCTCGACTCGAGCGCGCTGAACTCGCGCCATGATCAGCGATGGGTCGACGATCATGTGCGCAGTGGTCGGCGGCGGAGGATTCACCAGATAACGCTGGATGGCTTCATCGCTCAAACCTGCCAGCAGTACTTGTCCGGTTGCCGAACCATATGCCGGCAACCGTGCACCAAGGCGCACGCCGGTCGTCACGACTTTAGCCGTCTCCGCACGAGCAACAAATACCGACCAACCATCTTCCAGCACTGCCAGGGAAATCGACTCTCCGAGGGCTTCGCGTGCCGACGCTAGATGGGGTTGAGCCAATTGTGGCAATGGTGCCGCGTCGAGATAAGCCGCCCCAAGACGCAAGAATCTCGGAGTGGGCCAGAAATGCTTGCCGTCATGGCTTAGATAGCCAAGTTCCACCAGCGTCAGTAGACACCGTCGAGCCGCAGCGCGGGTGGTATCAGTCAATCGAGCGGCATCCGTCACCGTTAATTGCGAGTGCTCCATTCCGAACACTTCGATGATCGCTAAACCTTTCGCCAGGCCTGACATCCCTTCCGGCGCGCGCACGAGCGCACCGTCTGCTGACGCATTTTTCTTGACAACCATAATTCGCAAGGTCTCTAATTGTTCGAGAAATGAAATTTTGTTCGCTATTCGAACAAAAACAAAGCCTCACGTCAACATGCAATTGTAGAAAAAGGCGTTTTTCTGCATTCGTGAAGACCTGACCGGGAGAGAAGATGAACATTGTTACCGACCGCGAACCTGAAAACCTGGCCTGGCCGGATGGCTTGACCCGCGTACCTTATTGGGCTTTCCAAAGCAGCACTGTCTACAAGGAGGAACAAACCAGACTCTTTCAGGGACCGCATTGGAATTACTTGTGCCTGGAAGCTGAAGTCCCTGAGATAGGCGATTACAAGACCAGTTTTATTGGCGAAACTTCGATCATCGTTACTCGTGACACCGACGGTGAACTCTATGCCTTCGAGAATCGCTGCGCGCACCGCGGCGCCCTGCTCGCTCTGGATGACAGCGGCAAGGCAAAGGACTTCACCTGCGTCTATCACGCCTGGAGCTATAACCTGCAAGGTGACCTGACCGGAGTCGCATTCAAGGACGGCATCAAGGGCCGTAGTGGTATGGCACCATCGTTTTGCATGGAAGAACACGGCCCGCGAAAATTGCGAGTGGCATCTGTTCACGGTTTGGTGTTCGGCAGCTTCTCGGATGACGTACCCGATATCGAAGAGTACTTGGGCGATGAAATCCTCAGCCGTGTGGAACGTGTGCTCGGTGGGCGAAAACCCGTTGTCCTTGGTCGTTATACGCAAATGCTGCCCAACAATTGGAAGCTGTACATCGAGAACGTAAAGGACTCGTACCACGCCAGCATCCTGCACTTGTTCTTCACTACGTTCGAAATCAACCGGCTGTCTCAACGCGGCGCGATCATTGTCGACGAAAGCGGTGGGCATCACGTCAGCTATTCGGCAATCGACCGCGAGGCCGAGCGTCAGGCAGAACGTGACGCCTCCTATGCCCAACAAAGCATTCGCTCCGATAGCGAATATCAACTCCAAGACCCGTCACTGCTCGAGGGCTTCAGCGAAGTTGGCGATGACGTCACGCTGCAAATTCTTTCGATCTTTCCTTGCTTCGTCTTGCAACAAATACAGAACTCGGTAGCAGTCCGCCAGGTACTTCCACGTGGTGTGGAAACCACTCAACTCAATTGGACGTACCTGGGCTTCGAAGACGATACCCCTGAACAACACCTGACGCGCCTCAAGCAAGCCAATCTCATCGGGCCAGCGGGATACATCTCCATGGAAGACGGCTGTGTTGGGGGGTTTGTCCAGCGAGGCATCGCCGGTGCCAGCAACCATACCGCAGTGCTGGAAATGGGCGGGATTGACGCCGAGTCAAGTGACAGCCGAATCACCGAGGCCTCTATTCGCGGCTTCTGGAAAGCTTATCGCGCGGCCATGGATCTATAAGAGGGAACCGTTTGTGACTCAGAATATTTTTACGCTGATCAGTCAGAGCCAGGCTTTATATGCTCGTTGCATAGATGAAGGTCCACTTGAAGCGTGGCCCGATTTTTTCTTGGAGAAGTGTCTGTACACCGTAACCACTGCTGACAATTATCGGCAGGGCCTTCCAGCAGGCATGATTTGGGCTAACAATCGCGGCATGTTGGTCGACCGGATTTCGGCCTTGCGCGAAGCCAACATCTACGAGCGCCACAGCTATCGCCATATGCTCAATCAACCAGTGATTCTGGAGCAAGAGGGCGCTCTGGTACTTAGCGAAACCGCCTTTATTGTGTTGCGCATCATGCGTGATGGTACGACCGATAATTTCGTTTCCGGCCGCTATATCGACTGCTACCGCATCGAAGGCGACACCGCCATGCTGGCTGAACGAACCGTGGTGTGTGACAGCTCGCGAATTGACACTTTGTTGGCGCTTCCTCTATGAGCAGGTCAGCGCAACGGATTCTTCTGAGTATCGGCGACCCCAACGGCATCGGACCCGAAATTGCCGTCAAGGCAGTCGCTGCACTGCAGGATGATCCTGAACTCAATCCAGTCATCATCGGTGATCGCTTTGTTGTCGAGCACTATGTGCAGGGCACTGGCCTTCGCATCGAAGAAAGTGACGGTACTGCCTCAGCAGAAGCAGGTGTACTGCACCTGCTGCCAGTGCAAAACCTGACACCCGATGCCTTCAAACCTGGACAGTTGAGTGCGGATGCAGGGACCGCCACCGTTGCTTATTTATCCGCCGCTGTAGCGTGCCTCGGCCAAGGTCTGGCACGCGGCATTGTTGCGTGCCCGCATAACGAAACTGCGATAAACAACGCGGGCATTAAATTCTCGGGCTATCCAAACCTGCTTGCGCGACTTGTCGGGGTCGAATCCGACCGTGTGTTTCTGATGCTGATTGGCGCAGGACTTCGCATCGTCCATGCCACCTTGCATGAACGACTGGCCGACTCACTTGCCAGGCTGACGCCCGATCTAGTGGTAGCGGCAGGTCTCGCAGCAGCAACTGCATTGCAGGCACTGGGCATCGCTAACCCAAGGATCGGTGTGTTCGGCATCAATCCCCATGCAGGGGAAAACGGGCTCTTCGGTCGGGATGACGAACAGATAAACGTCCCAGCTATTGAACACCTTCGCCAGGTGGGAATCGACGCTCATGGCCCGCTCGGCGCTGATCTGATGCTTGGGCAGTCTGGCTATGACGCTTTCATTGCCATGTATCACGATCAAGGTCATATCCCGATCAAACTACTTGCCGGTCGCAGTGCTTCGGCGTTGTCCATTGGCGCCGGCTTGATCTTTTCCAGCGTGGGTCACGGCTCAGCCTTTGACATCGCAGGTAAAAACATGGCTGACCCGGACGCTGTGATCCGTGCGCTGCACCTGGTCGGCGGAACAGCATTTTCCAGCCAGAAGGACTTGCCATGACATTCGATGTAACCGTCTCCGGGACAGACATTACCTTCCCGTGTGAATCCGATGAAACGGTGCTGGACGCAGCCGAGCGCGCCGGTTTTTCAATTCCATACTCTTGCCGAAAAGGGGTGTGTTCAACCTGTGAAGGTGGCCTTGCTGCCGGTGAGTTACAAGTACGCGGCCAAGGACTCGCACGCGGGCCAGCCACCGGCATCTTGCTGTGCCAGGCACGCCCATGTACGTCAGTGGAGATCACACCAAAACGCATCGTTCGGCGCGCGGCTCCCGTGCGCAAGGTTATCGCCACCAAGGTCCATCGCATCACCCGACCCAACGCCGATGTCGTAGTGCTGCATCTGCGTTTCCCATCGGGTGTGCGAGCAAAGTTCCAAGCCGGCCAATACCTCAAAGTACTGATGGAGGGTGGCGACAGCCGCAACTACTCCATGGCTAATCCGCCCCATGAAAGCGATGGCGTGCAGTTGCATATTCGCCATGTACCAGGAGGACGTTTTTCCGAAGACATCCTGGCGGGGCTAGAAAAAGGCGACACGCTCAAAGTGGAATTGCCTTACGGCGACTTTTCGCTGGACGAAGAAGTTGATCATCCAGTCATTCTGTTGGGCACCGGCACGGGAATGGCTCCTCTCAAATCCATCATCGAAGACCAAATCAAGCGTGGTGGTTCAAGACCTATTCATCTGTATTGGGGGGCACGCACCAGCCAGGATTTGTACCTAGCCGATCAGCCCGAATTGTGGGGCAAACGCCTTCCAGGTTTCACCTTCACGCCAGTGCTTTCCGATCCCGAACCAGGTTGGTCCGGCCGAATTGGATGGGTACATCGGGCCGTACTCGAAGATTACCCGGACCTGAGCGCCCATCAGGTGTATGCCTGTGGTAACCCGATCATGACTACCGCTGCGCTCAAAGACCTGACCACCGAGGGCCAGCTTTCGCCCGACGCATTTTACTGTGATGCATTTGTACCTTCGGGAGAAGTCCAACTGAAAACCTAGACGAGCTCTCCCCCAATGCCTGCGTGACATAAAAACAACAAGGCCAAAATGGCCATGAGGATAAAAAATGTTGCCTGAGTCAAAACCCTTGCAGTTGCCGCAATTCGTGGATGAACGCCGAGTCAGTCCGTTTCAATACGGGGTCATCATCCTATGTGGACTCGTCATGTTTCTCGACGGATTCGATACCCAAGCCATTAGCTACATGGCCCCGTATATCGCTCAGGAATGGAGTCTATCCAAGCCGATGCTGGGACCGATATTTTCATCATCACTCGCCGGTTTGATGGTCGGCTATCTAGTGTTGACTCCACTGTCCGAACGTTTCGGACACAAAAAAGCCATCATTGTCAGCACCATTGTTTTCAGCCTGTGCACCTTAGCTTCGGTCTGGGCAACCAACGTGACAGAACTAATGATTCTGCGTTTCATCACTGGGGTCGGCCTGGGCACAGCCGCGCCAAGCGCCATTGCCATGACCGGCGAATTCAGCCCTAAACGTCTGCGCGCCACCTTCGTGTTGGCAATTTACTGTGGCTTCTCACTGGGGTTCATCGCCGCAGGGCTAGCTGCAGGTTGGTTCATTCCCCACTACGGATGGCGCTCGTTGTTTTGGGTAGGTGCCTTGGCCCCCTTAATGCTGGTCCCCGTCTTGTTCCGATTCTTGCCTGAATCCATGGTGTTCATGATCAAGAACAAGATGCCACCGCAGCACATCCTGAGTGTGTTCCGCAAAATAGATGCCAGCGTGGATCAACAAAGCAAACCGGTTTTCGTTGTCGAGGCACTCGAACAAGGACAGCACGGTGCGCTCGCAAGCCTGTTCACCCGGGATCGAATCATGGGTACCGTGCTGTTATGGCTTGTGTTCGCAATTAACCTCGGCGAGTTTTATGCGTTACAAAGCTGGCTTCCCTCGATCATGACCGGCCTCAACTACCCGATGAGTACCGTGGTGATGGCTACAACCCTGACAACTGTCGGCGGCATTGCAGCGGCTTTCATCACCGGACCTTCGATGGATCGATTAGGGGCCTACAAAACCGTGGGGATCCTTTATCTGGTCGGCTTCGTGTTCGTGGCATTGACCGGGCTAGCCTTCCACAGCCCGCTCTGGATATTGTTAAGCGCAAACTTTCTCGCAGGATGCTGTATCAGCGGCGGACAAAAAAGTCTCATCGCCCTAGCTGCAGTTTTCTATCCAGCACCGATGCGTTCGACAGGTGTCGGTTGGGCGCTAGGTATCGGGCGAATCGGAGGGATCGCAGGCCCGATCGTGGTCGGCGCCGCATTAGGCATCGGCTGGTCACCCTCGGCAGTCTTTTATGGCATGGCGATACCGATGTTGATTGCGGGATTCCTCGTGCTGTTTCTCGGTCGCCGTTATGGCAACAATAAGGTTTAAACACCCCGATAAAGATTATCCGTTTCAACTGGAACCCACTCAGGGATGAGTACGCGCTTGCCTCACTAAAACAGCACTAGTTAATACAAAGCCAAGGCCGATACTTCTTCCAGGGCGTCAATAAGCCTTATCTGGAATAACACCGTGTAACTTCGACATTATGTTGAGGACTCAGTGTGCGCATCCGCCTGCTTTATGAACAATAAAAATAGGAGCCAACCCGATGTCACATCCCACAATAAAGTGTTATTCACTACAGCTGGCGATCTTCATAGTCTTGGGCCATACGACTATATCGACCGTACAGGCTGCAGAGGCGCAAGTTGCCCCTCCCTCTCCGCTGGAAAAACAGCGCCCGCCTCGCCCCGGACCGAATCGATCACTTGAGGATTATCGCTTTCTGGATGATCCCGCGAAACGCACGGATCGATTCGATGGTTTGCGTTATCAGCGTTTGTCAGATTCCGCCTGGTTGCAGACAGGCGCGGAAGTGCGTTATCGCGCCGATGCTGCGGACGAACCGGTTTTTGGCTTGAAAGGAGTGAAGGATGACTCCTACTTAATGCAACGCGCAGAAGTACATGCCGACTTGCATTTATTCGATGACAGCCTGCGTTCTTTTATCGAACTGGGAAATACCCGCGTTTTTGGCAAAGACTTACCCAGCCCCTCTGACCAAAGCCGCAATGAAGTACAACAAGCTTTTATCGATGGCAATCTGCAATATCAAAGCGGTAAGTTGACAACACGTGTCGGCCGTCAGGAAATGGCTTACGGCAATCAGGCACTGGTCACCTATCGGGAAATCCCTAACATCCGGCAAGCATTCGATGGCGTGCGAATGAGCTGGGTGGGAAGCAACGGTTACAAGCTAGATGCATTCTCCATGAAACCTGTACTTATTAGGGATGCTGGTTCGTTCAACGACTCCAGTGATCACAAAAAGAAATTCTACGGACTTTACGGCACCCTCCCCCTGTCCACTGAGTTAAAGGTCGATCTTTATGCATTTGGCCTGGAAACAGAGCAACGCACGCTCGATGGTTTTACCGGGGAAGACAATCGCTACACTTTCGGCACACGGTTGTTTGGTGGATGGGACAAGTTTGATTGGACCTGGGATCTGATGAAACAGACAGGGCACATCGCCGATGCCGACATCGACGCTTGGGCAGTGTCCAGTGATAGTGGCTACACCTTTGCAGGACCATGGAAGACTCGACTGGGCTTTCGCGTAGACGCCGCCAGCGGCGACAAGGATGGCGATCACAAGGCCGGGACATTTGACCCGTTGTTTCCCAAGAATGCTTTCTACGGCCAGGCCAGTCTGACCACGCTATCGAACATCATTCTGGTAGGTCCTACATTACGGTTTGCACCCTTCGACAAGATTCGTTTCGAACCCGCAGTATTTGCTGCATGGCGCCAGAACAGCGATGACGGAGTGTACCTACCCGGCATGGTGACCGTTCCTGGAACCACCTCAAGCAGCGGTAAACGCTTGGGCACCTTGTATCAGGCCAACGCCAATTGGACACCAACCTCCAACATCACGGTCGATCTCGACTATCTGTTTTATGACATCGGCTCAGCCATAAAGAATGCCGGAGGCAGTAACTCCCAAATCGTGGTTCTACGTACCTCGTTCCGTTATTGAAAAAACAGAACAAGGAGTAGAACGCAAGAAGAAAGAGCAAAAGCCGCAAAGAGCGGCTTTTGCCTTTCATCGTTAGCACTGATCACCGAGGAAAAGCACTAGGTACTACAGCACAGAAAAAAGGATTCGACACAATGGGTTAAGCAGTTACTGCGACGGCAGTTCTCTGTCGAATGTATCTATTCGACAAGGCGAGTCGCAAACAATTTCGATGTTTATTGAATCATGCCTCTATAACGGCATGGTGTAATGAAGTGCATAGCTTTCCACCCCATCATTGTTACTTGTCATTCCAGCATTTGAATAGTGGGTCGCTCGAACTCCAATCTCGTGCCCGCCAACAAAACGCACTCCCACACCCAACCGGTCCTCAAATTGAAAGGCACTACCGAGGCTGTTGTTTTCAATTTCGGTGCTGGAAAAAAACGCCACGCCTACGCCTAACTCTACATAGGGTTTTATACTTTGCCCCGAAAATTCATACACCAGCACAGGTGAGGCTGACAAGCTATTGTTTCCAGCGGTCTCATCACCTTCCCAATAAGTGTACGCTCCACTCCAATAGCCAGTTAAACGACCAACGTCGCTCTGCCACCAACTCTTGTCCCAATCGACTTGCAATCCCAAACGATAGGTCATGGTGGATTCACCAGTTTGCCCGACCGCGAACTCGACCCCAGCGGCTTGTGTGGCAATACTGTGTCCCATCAATGTGGCCGCAACCGCAGCCAGGCAAAACGAACGAGTCATCCGAAACCTCTATTCTTAGGATTTTATCCGATCTTATCGACTATTTTATCGCTGAGTTTTCTTGGTGCTAGGAGCTGCCCAACCACAAGCGACACGAATGCGATCGTATTTGACACTCTCATTGAGGTATTTCAGAAACGTGCCAGATCGGGATTGCTCACGACGTCTGCCATAAGGGAGGATTTTTCAGTACGTGTGCTTTTTTAGGAGGATGTAACAGGTATACATAGCTGAAAGACAGCCTCATCAACCAACAATATATGGCATGCTATTGACCACACTGTGCATGACCATCTTGAACATATGACAACTCATCTGCCAGTTATAGGATGTGTGTTTAATTTTTTATTATTTACACATAGACCAGTTTGCCTTTTGCCACCACAACAAGGCAATCCATGCATTTTTTAGGTCCAGATTGAGCCAGATACCTCGCCACTACAACATTTTCACCAGGACTTTCCGAGCCATTTTATTGATTCGACTTGTGGGCTTCACAATGTCGTCAACTTCCATTTCCCCTACCGCATACAACCACTTTAAATGTTAACACTGATACGAGCGAAGCAAATATTTTCCAAATTTAAAATCACCATCATGCACTATAATGACTACATAAACACCAACACTCAGACACTCAGACACTCAGACACTCAGACACTCATTGACAAGCAAGTAGGCATGATGAGATCAACCTCAAAAATTATAGACTCAAAGATAACGATCTTTGTCCGCGGCATCAATGTACCTCGGAGCCTGTGCATTGAAGCCCACAGAAGTAAAAATAAAATAATCTGCAGCAATGACTGATCTTAGAAACTATGGACTTAGCCCGAATCAAACTGGGGATGCACTGGGTACGTCAGCATCAGTATCAGCCATATTGTTGATGAAATTGGTCAGAACAAACTGCACTGCTAAAGCGGTGATATCTATAATTTCCGGGTCTGTATAGCCCGCGGCGCGTACAGCGGCAAGCTCCTGATCGGTTACTTTACCGCGGCGCTCTACCAAAGCTTTGGCGAACATAGCCGCGGCGGCGCGCTTTGGATCCTTTGAGCTTCCCTGCCGGTTCAACGCAATTTCTTCCGAGGAACTTTTCACTGAGCTTTTGCCAATGTAGGTATGCGCATTTAAGCAATAATGACTGTCATTAGCCTGAGTTACAGCTAGTGCAATGGCATCGCGAGTTTTAACATTCAAAGCCCGGGACATCGCACCCTGGAAACTGATGACTCCTGCGAATGTGTCGGGACTGGATGCCAGCATGCGAAACATATTGGGAATATATCCAGCTTGGCTGCCAATCGCATCAAGGGTGGAGTGAGTGCTGGTGGGAGCTTGGTCGCGGGTTGGAATAGCGATACGTGCCATCAATAAATCCTCTATCACTTAGCCGTTGCGGGTGTGAGAGGAAGCATATGTTTTCGGCTCTAGATTGATAACCCTTCGATATCGGGAACCATCATCTCAGATTTCAAAAATTTGGTATTTAACACGGAAGCTTAATCGCCTAGAGCCTTTAAGTTTGCGCACAGTAAGATTCATCCACGAATCGTCCAGGACGGAGGTTGCAATGCGAATCAATCAACACAAATCCTTGAAAACAAAGAAATTCTTCACAACTGATGAGCTTCAAACTATCCCAGTGATCAGTTGTTACTGACTGCGCCTAGCATGGCAAAATTGCAAGCACATAGAAAACATTAGGCAATGCTACAATGTGTCGTTAATTACATCACGGATAAGAAAATCCCATTAAATCCTTGTTAACTTCATCCAGCATATGCACTTTCGGAAAATCAATCTTTGTGTTAAACACATTATTAATGTAATTAGTAAACATAAATTGAACACTCAAGCCGATGATGGACAGTACTTCCTCATCGGTGAAACCTGCTTCACGAATGTGTATTAACTCCGCCTCAGTTACATGTCCGCGAGAATTAACAACCTCCTTTACAAATCGACCCGCTGCTGCCAATTTCCGGTCACCAGACATGCCACGCCGGGCAAGCGATAACTCACTTGGTGCAACCTTTCCAAAGTTCATACCTATATAGGTATGCGCTGCCAAACAGTACAGGCATGAATTTACCTCAGACACTGCGAGCGCTACGCTCGCACGAAATCTCGCGTCGAAGCTTTCACTCAGTGACTTCTGCATGCTGTCTAAAGCTGTGAGAGCGCTGGGTGACAGTGAAGTCAAACGCAGTACATTGGGAACAAACCCTAATTTTTTATAAACAGAATTAAATATAGGTTGCGCTTTCTCACTTGCGCTGTCACGTGTAGGGATTATTGTACGGGTCATAATTGCGCCTCAGCAGAAGACTTGACGGTAGCGAATCAATATTAATATTTTTCGCTACCGCCCTAGACAGTTTTTTTACCTACACTAGAGTGTCCGTCGGAAAATCGATATCCGTATCAAATACATTATTTATATAATTCGTGAAGCTAAACTGTATTACCAAGCCAATGACCTCGATGATTTCAGCATCAGAAAAGCCCGCTTCTCGCACACAAGTAATCTCGTCTTCACTTACATGCCCACGCATTTCCGCGACTCGCTCTGCGAATTGAAGAATGGCTTGGGTTTTTGGATTACTAGACTGACCTTTTCTCGCTAATGCGATTTCATCAGGGCTGTCTTTCGCCAGATTTAATCCAACAAATGTATGCGCAGCCACACAGTAGGAGCATCCGTTGACTTCAGAAACAATAAGTGCAATCCGCTCGCGTGTTTTCAAGTCCAAAGCTTTCATCAGCGGAGTCTGCAGTGCCACTAACGCTGCGAGAGTTTTTGGGCTAATCGCTGTCAACCGGTATAAATTAGGAAAAAAGCCCAGACGCTTTCCAATCGCGTCCAACGTCTCGTGAGTCTCAGGTGGTGTGTTTTCCCGACTTGGAATTTCAATGCGTGACATATTTGCTGCCTCTGGAGAGCCATGGTTTTGTCCGCCTATCTTAAAGATCAAAATATTCAGTGATAACTGGTGTATTTCAAGAACAACCTTTTCAAAAAATGAGAGCTCAAGGCAATTGACGCAAGTGATGGATAGAAGCACCATGTATCCATACAAACAAGAACTACTAAAAGGCTTTTTGGTAAAACTCCTGGATAGCGAAACCTGTTCAATTCTTTCAGCTTAGTTTTTTACCAAAACACGCGATTATCCCGAAATCCGCATAAATCAAACCACACCACTACCTACATTAAAGTGACTGATAGCTTGACAAGCAAAGCCGAATGTATGTATTCCAAAGAGGATTAACAAAATGGATCGTTTTGAAGCGATGTCCATCTTGATAGCAACTGTGGAAGCCGGGAGCTTCTCTGCTGCTAGCCGCAAGCTTTCTGTTCCATTACCAACAGTCAGTAGAAAGCTTGCGGCTTTAGAAGAACATTTAGGGGTTCGGCTATTAATACGCTCTACTCGTAACCTGACTCTTACTGACGCTGGATTGACTTACCTTGAGTCTTGTAAGCAGATTCTTGATCAGGTGACTGAGGCAGAGCGTTTGGCAACTGGCGAATACTCAACTCCTCGCGGTGAGTTGGTTGTTACAGCGCCTGTTGTCTTTGGACGCCTTCATCTTTTACCAATCATCAATGAATTTTTAGCCTCATTTCCTCAAATTAATACCCGACTGATTTTAACTGACAAAACAATGCATCTTGTTGATGATCATATCGATGCCGCCGTACGAGTGGGCAGATTACCAGATAGCAGTATGGTGGCCACCCAAGTTGGAACTGTCTGCCGGGTGGTTTGCGCGAGCCCTGAATATTTAGCAAGTCACGGAAAACCCATACATCCTAGTGAGCTCACAGATCATTCATGTGTCAATTTCGAAGGATTGCCTGCCGGTCCGATGTGGAGTTTTTCTCGGGCCTCCACACCAACTGATCTACTCACCGTAATGGTAAAACCTCGCCTCTCAGTAAACACTGCCGAAGCAGCTATTGATGCGGCTATCGCGAATGTCGGCTTAACTCATGTTTTGTCTTATCAAATTGCACATGCTGTCGAACAGCAAAAATTGCGGCTAGTTCTTCGTGAGTTTGAACCCACGCCTATACCTGTCAACTTAGTCCACGCCGGCCAGATACCTTTACCGGTTAAAACTCGTAGCTTTTTTGACTTTGTTGTGCCGCGCTTAAGAGCTGTTTTGCTCGGTGATAAAGATAGATTAAGGGCAGGAATGAAAACTTCTATACCTGAATACCCAGGCGTATAGCCTATAAGTGTAACTGGATCATCATTTCAGGATGAAATACAGCTACGCACTATCCACTCATGTTCTCACTAAAAAGGAGCAAAGAAAATCGATCATCAGGCGTAATCGCCTCGATAAATACATTGGAGCTCGCCGCATTAAAATCGCGCTAACAATTCTTAAAATCTTAAAAATAATCACTCATTCAAAAGTCTCAGACCAACCCCATCGAATTTCTCCTGCTATCTCAGCCGAATCGCAAGTCAAGAAACTCACACATCACCCCACTTCCCACTTCTTGCTCAACCAACACAAACAGCAAAAACAATCAAATCAAAACCCTCAGATGTACTCATTTTCAAGCAGCAGAGGATGACACTTGCGTTGGCATATCATCGATCACCAAACAATACAAACCAACAATTATAATCTTTAGATCGATATAACATTCACAGTAAAACAACGACAACTCAAACACCAGCCTCTGCTTGACCCTCATAAATTATTAAGCCAGTCTTCTACTCACCTACTACTACACGAGCATAGTCGTCTGCTGATAGTAATAAGCTCATCTCCACAACGTCATCAGGGTAGACCTTAAAAAGCCATTGTTCATAAGGTAATCCGTTTAGCTCAGCTGGGTTATCTGCCAACTCAGTGTTGATGGCCGCAATTGCTCCTGAAATTGGGCAATGTATATCTGAAGCCGTTTTTGTCGATTCCACAACCGCCGCCTGATCACCTGCGTCATAGGTCTTACCTACAATCGGCAGTTCGATCGCGACAATATCTCCCAACAGGTCCTGAGCATATTTAGAAATTCCAACGGTAACGGTTCCATCCCTTTCGAGACGAGCCCACTCATGACTCAAAGCAAAGCGCAGCTTGGATGGGATATTGCTCATATAAACCCCTTAGTTTCGAACATTGGGTGCCGTTTTAGGCCAGGCCTCTCCTTCAATTCACGCTAGCGGATTGAGCAACCGTTTTCTTTCGAAAACCTGTCGTTTTCTGAAAGCTTAGAGTTTGCCATGACCTCCAGAAAATCCAGATTCTCCGTTGCCCCCCATTGCCTTCAGGTGGGCAAGGATCGACACCTTCAATGCCATACGGCAATTGAGGGCCTGTGATCGCGCGTAGCCTTTTTTCGGCTTTGCTTCAGCGACTTCCGCTGTCACTAGAGTCGTAGAAATAATCAAATGACTTTTAAACGAACAGCGTTTTGACCGACGTCCTGTGAGCTTCTCGAAGCCCTGTGCGGTCCTCAGGGTCGGAAGCCCGTATTTTTAGCTGCTATTTCAAACTCAAGCAGATGATTGTCGACCGTCCCGTCATGGCTTGAATCACGTGATGCAGCTCGCCAAAGGTAAGTTCTCGTGGACTGCGGAGCGACGCCAGATCGTCAGATGGGATCTACTTCAGGTCTATGTGCAATATCAGGCTGTGGCTAACCGATGCATCTATCAAAAACTGCTCCTTGCAGGTTAGCCCGCGCTTGTCAGCATACTCGGCGTCGACGGAGGTCATTTGCTTGACCAGGAAACTCGATCGCTGAAATTGCAGCTTTTCCTCAAATCGGGAAGCCTTCTTCACGACATCCCTAACAATGGCTGGACAAAACTGTGTACAGGTCTACGCCAGCCGAAGTCCGGTCATGCCACACATTATGGCCGCCGAAACCAATGCACTTAACACGGTACCTACCCACCAGGTCCGATTGGCAGTCGACCGGTTAACATTGTGTGCCAACATCACAACGCGCAGTCCCGAGCACAGATGTGCGAGCACCAGGAACACCCCAAGCGAGTAGTGCGGCACCAGGCGGATATTCCAGGGGTCATGGATTAGTCCGGTAGGTAGCCCTGTAGCGAAAGCCCAGTCGGTTGGTATTTTGAGAAAGCTTCGAGCGAACACAAACACGGAGTTCATATGGCCCAGGATGAACACCGACATAAACACCCCGGATGCGATCTGGAATACCCGATAGCGATCTATGGATGTCTCGCTCCACGTCCATGCCAGTCGCAGTCCGGTGGCTATTTGAAACAGCATGGCTGCTACCAACAACGGTTCGATTGCTGCCGCTCGATAAACCTTTCGTCCAACGTCCATGACAGCCCCGTGAGCCTCTGGACTGATGAGGCCGAACAGGTGGTTGAATATATGAAACAACACATAAACAGCTACGATTGCACCGGTGACACCATGTGTCACACGCAGATGTCCTGATGGCAAATATCGATGCGATGTAACAGGTGCAGATGCAGATGCAGATGCCCTAGAAACCCAGTACCCAAACAGCAACCAGGCCGGCGTCCAGATCCACGTGTCAGGAATCGTACTGCCCGCCATATAGGTGAGCACACCAAATAACACGTAAACCGTGGGTGCAGTAACTGCCAATAACGCGAAGCGACGTGCCCGGATGTGAGCTGCCGTAAGGGAAGTGGACAGCTGTGGACGACTGGCAATCATTAGATTTATCAGAGGTACTGCAAATGCGGCCAGCAGCAACAGTGCCGCCAGCAGGGTCGAGGCTGTCGAGATTTGCGTATCCGAGCCTCCGTTAGACACTGGTGTGACAACCCAGTGAAACGCGTCAAGGATCCAAGGATAGATTGCCGCAGTTACTGCTGGAACCCATACAGTGCCCTCAACAGGTATAGCTTGCACGTTAAGCAATTTGGGAACTGAAGTGTCTACTCTTTTGGTGTCGAGCATCGTTAGCTCTCCTGCTTCGGAACAGCTGTCTGTTCCAGCGAATTGATCAGACCGTGGAAAAAACTTTCGAACATCGATAGCTGCTATGCGCCCAGTTCGAGTTGATGCCAACCAACCTACTGGCTTACTGACATTTGAAGCGTTTCCATCGACTGCACGAAGTGCACCCCTTTGGCTAACATGCCCTCGCGAAAATAGAATCGCTGAGCAAGCGGTTTGTCCAACCCGGTATCGAGTACTAGGTATGAACAGCCATGGTGTCTAGCTTCTTCGCGAGCCTTATTTAGAAGAACGCTTCCGTGCCCTGAATGACGTACCGCTGAGTCCACGACTAGATCATCCACATAGATGTGGTGCCCATAAAGCAGGTTCTCGGATAAGCGATAACCGATCAGGCCTGTCAGTTTTTTGTCCTTCCATAACCCTAGTAACCGATACCCCTGATGCATCTGACGGTTCATTTGCTGAGAAAACGACTTCACGCTTTTCAAATGCGGGCGTAGCTGTCGCATGAGCTCAAAGCCTGCCTCGAATTCTGAATCGTCTGTTAGTTGCTTGATTACTTCAGTATCCATCAGGGAATCGCCTTCATTGAAAATGAACACATCGTAAAGCGTTCATGACTTACCCTATAGAGACAAAAAATCTCAAAGTAACTAGGACATGACGATGGAGAATCTCGTACCAGAAGCATCAGATGCCCCTCTTTATCGACAGATCTATTGGCGGTTTCGCCAGTCGATCTCCGACGGTCGCCTGAAGCCTGGCGATCGTGTTCCCTCAATACGAGCGCTGGCCTCTGAGCTGAATCTTGCGCGGGGGACCATTGAAATCGCCTATCAGTTGCTGATCAGCGAGGGTTATCTGGTTGCACGCGGCCCTGCGGGAACGGTGGTGTCACCTCTGCTTAAACCCGTGCCAGCCCCTGAGCAATCGGTACCCGAGGTAAAGCTTCAAAGCTCATTAATTCATTCCGGTGAAATGCCATTGCCCTTGCAAATAGGCTTGCCTGCACTGGATGCCTTTCCTTGCAGACTCTGGAATCGACTGGCCTCTCACACGCTGCGTAACGCGCGATTGGAAGGCTTGATCTACCCGGATGCAAGAGGGCTCTCATCATTGCGCACGGCGGTCGCGAGCTACTTGGGTGTTTCTCGCGGAATTGCATGCTTGCCGGAGCAGATTTTCATCGTGGCCGGATATCGTGCCTGTCTTGATTTGATCTGCCGTAGTTTGCTGCAACAGGGGGACCAGTGCTGGATCGAAGATCCTGGATATTTTGCGGCCCGCGATTTTCTTCGAGAGGCAGGAGCAACCCTGGTGCCTGTCCCTGTGGATGTTAACGGTATGATTGTTGAAGCAGGCCTTCAACGAGCTACCAACGCACGCTTTGCGGTTGTCACCCCCACCCATCAAAGCCCGCTGTGTGTTCCACTATCGATGCCTCGCCGTCAGGCATTGCTGGAGTGGGCAAGCAGTCGAGGCAGTTGGATTATTGAGGATGACTACGACAGTGAATATCGCTATCACGGTCGTCCTCTACCGGCCTTAAAAAGCTTGGACACTCAAGGCAGGGTTTTGTATTGCGGCACGTTCAGCAAGGTATTAATGCCCGGGTTAAGGCTTTCGTATTTGGTGGTGCCCGAGACGCTAATTCCTCGTTTCACCGAAATGGCCGACAAGATGCAGAGTCATTGTCCTCACCTGTGGCAAGCAACGACTGCCAAGTTTATCGAGGACGGCCATTTCGGCCGCCATCTGAAAAAGATGCGCCACTTGTATTCCAGCCGACGGCAGCTGCTGGTTGAGGCGTTGCAAACAAATCTTGGACCCAAGGTATCGATCGATCATCAGGTTGGAGGTATGCATCTGCTGGTTCGCCTCACCCAGGGTATGAACGATCGCGAAATCGTTGCAAAGGCAAAGAGCGTTGGATTGCGTTTGCATGCGCTTTCCGATTGGTACCTCACCTCAGAGGTTGAACAAGGCTTGCTTTTGGGGTTTACCAATGTGAGTAGCAAGGAACAAGCAATGGAGTTCACAAAGCGCCTGGCTGGGGTGTTTCCGATTTGAGTAAGGAACGAGACATCCTCTCAATCTGACTTGCACAGTTAATCTGGCATCTATTTTTTCGGCAACAGCTCGCAAACTTCGCTCACCCGAAGCGTTGGTAGATGTGTGTCATCCGAATACATCTCAGCCGGAAACCGCCAGTTTTTCTACAAGGTTGATCACCTTTTTACGATCATCTCCCTTCAGCAGATGAAAACATTCCAGCAAGTGCGCGGTCTCATCGTCCTCGCAGTAAAACCACGCAAGAGGTAACCCCAACGTATCGGCGATCTGCTTCGCCGTGCCCTCACCCGGCGAATGAACCCCCCTCTCATACTGATTGAGGCGGGCTGAAGCTGACGCAGGTTCGATTCCTGCCTCTATTCCTAGACGCTCCTGAGACAGACCTGCCGCCTTTCGAGCCTCTTTCAGTCGCTTGCTAAACGTGGTCATTTCGCTTCGCCGAAAGGCTAAGAGAATCTTAGATTTTGATTGACCACTTACTAAGACTTACTTAGGATTCGACCGATAACGTCGTTTTGACATCACACCCATCGAATCGCTAGGGAGAGGTTTTTCTCAATGCAGGAAATGAAAATCGTAGATGGCCGGCTTAACGAAAAGTCGAGAGGAATGGGTGGTGATATGGTTAGTTACCACTACTGGAAAGTAGACGGCAGAAAGCTTGAAACGCTCGAAATCCCGGATGTTCTGGATGCCCACATAGATGTGGGAAAGCCTGTCAGGGCGACCTATCAACCTGGCAAAGATCACGTCAACAGAATCTGGGCTATTCAAATTGAAGGTGAGCCGGTTCGATCGGTTGTCACTACCCCCTTTATGATCGTGTCCATGGGAAGGCTCAGCATCCTTCCCCTGGCGGTCGCAATTTTTACAATATTCATCGCCTACGGATTTTGGCAGAGCAGTTCACACCATGGAGGCTTCCATGGCTCGACGTACCAAATGGGTTGGCTCGCACTCAACCTGTTTGTCGCTTACCGCTACATGATTAAGCCAATATTGATCATCAAGCGAGGCGTCAAGGCGTTTCGCGAATATTGCGCCAAGGCAGCAGCCCCCACCACCGTCGCAGGCTGAGACCGCAATCACCAGCGAACCTGGTAAGAGCCCACAATGAAGTACGTAGAGTTGATCAAACATCAAGCCGAGGCGGTCTTTGGCAACAAGGTGAAGGCCGACATCTGGTTGAATCAACCGAAAATCGCTCTCGGAGGCAGCACGCCACTAGAGCTAGCTCAGACTGAAGAGGGATACGAACTCGTAAAGGCTGAGCTTGAAAAACTCAGTCACGGATTCACCTGCTGACATCACGTGCTCCCCCCCGGACCTAACATGATTGTTTTTGATCTCAACAGAAATGATGCTGAAGCATTGCTCCGGCACGCCGAAGAATTCAAACCGAGCTCGGGTGATTCGCGCGAGGACGCTCGAGTGCGAGACGCGCTGTTGGAGTTGCGCACAGGGCTGCAATCACACTTGGAGGACTCCGGTACGCTGCCTGCTACAGATTCTGGCCAGTAGGTTTTGGCCAGGATACGAGCCCTCATATCGTCATTCAGGGATATGCATGAAGATCACGACCAGCCTCGAAGGACAGCTTTGGAAACGGGCAGTGGCTACTCTGGGGAGCCACGCTCTAGAGCAGTTGGTGGTTGAACGGCTAAAAGGCTATGTAAAAACTCGCGCCGTTAACATGTATGGTTTTCTACACCTTGAATGGCTTGGCGAGGAAGCGCTAAAAGCGCTACGCAGGGGGCAGCGATTGGCAGGAGCAGAATTGGAATTCTCGAGAGATGATCCAACTAAAGTGGCAGTACTTCATTGCCATTCCAGCAATCTGCTGCGAGGTATCGTCCAAGCTCTGCCCTTGGACGCACTACCTCTAGAATTACTCGAATGGCGCATGCAACTCGATTTAGGGATGTAATTTCATGATGTAAAAGCGAATGCTCAACCGACCTCTCTTGCGCATCGATTGATAGTCCCGGCCTACAACCCAATATCTCGACCTAACTGATCCTCCTTCATTTCATCGGTAGCCTGACCAGCGCTCACGAGGTGCCATTGAAGCTGATAACTCAAATGTGCTCTCAGACGAGACCTGATTTCGACGTAGGTACCTGGAGGGCCCGAAAAGAGTCCGTGGCGTTCGAGTACATCGCGCAAGACCTCAATGCCAGTCAAACCGATGTCAGACGCGTGCAGTCGCTCGGATAAATCAAATCCTGGAACTCTCTTGTAACGGCTGACGGCATCTTCAATCAGCTGAAGGAATGCAGGTCCAGCACATTGCTGCTGCGCCATTCGCCAGACATTGGATTCCAAACCCCTGTTCATAACGCTTTCCAGCCCCTATCGCGCTGTCTCTTGTCAGTCGTGGTTGTCCGGCACGGGTATTTTTTCAAAAAAAACGCCAGTTTTTTGAAATCAAACCTGAAAGCAGCGGCTTGCGCCGCACAGTGCCGATTTTGCTATGCCCAGAGGGCAGTCCATACGTCAGCGTCAGCAGGATATACCGCAAGAAAAAGATCAGAAGCAGGAGCACTGCAAAAGCAAAAACCAGCACCGTTTCCCCAGCAGGATCGGTGGAGGATGGAGCGCTGAGATCGTTGCTTTTTTGTTGTCCTCAAATATAGAGATCCGTCGCGCAAAATTTTTTTCAAGGGGGCGAAACAAAATAATTTTTCTTAAAGCAAAAAAAATTGAAGGCGATATAAGCCCTTATCAGGCTTACGACTGGGCAGCTCTTAGCCTCAGGAACGTCAACACCAGGTGCCCCTCATCGCCCTCTTATCTTGCCAGGACGTAGAACGTGACCGAAGTGAATCACCCAACCTTTCGACAATCACTGGAAAAAAATCTTAACTGGATTCGCGACTACTGGGTTCAGGTGACTGCACTCTTTGGTGTGCTTGGCATCCTTTTGGAGGTCTACACAATCCGGACTTACACAAATGCCATAGGCCGGCCTGATCTGATGTCGGGGGTACTTGAATCACCATCTGATCTGGTCATGTGGTTGGTTTTCCTGGCGGTCGTGGCTGCCGCCTACCTATTGATCCTCATGACAACCAGCATATTGTTTGGTCTATCCGTATCGCTATTCAAAGACAGTCCAACGACCCAACCTTACATGGCCAAACTGTTGTTCTGGCCGGTTTTGCTCGGAATAGCCGCGCTGGTCGCCGTGATTTTTAAAGGGCCAGAGCTGAATGATTATGAAAAGCTGGGATGTGTGGTGCTCTACATCACGGTCACTATTTGGGCGCTGCGCAAGAACTCAAAATTCAGATTGGCCGTGGATTTATGCGCAACATCGGCAGCACCAGGAAATGCAAATAGCAAGGCAGCACGAGCACTTCTTTTGCTAATGCTGGTGTTCGTCCTGGTATCCAGCGTTGTATCTGCCGTATTCCCCGTCAGCCTCATTCTAAAAGCCTACACGGGCGAAGACACACCAGAAGCCGTCATCAAGCTCATGCTCATATCGATATTTTCCGCCGGTGTGACGCTGATCCCTGTGGTTGTTCTGTACGCAAGCAAGGCCGATACATTGAAACGGATTTTGCAATGCGCCGCGGTGACATTGGTGATACTGGTGATCGTCATCGGCGCTTCACCCGGCGGTTCCTTAACCATTGTCAATGCAGCCGCATCCATTATGAAAGTCCGCGACCAATCCGAAGCAAAGTTTATGTTGACTGAAAACTACGCCACGGAAGTCTTCGACTCTGAGATGTGGGGCCCGGTAGAGTCCGTGCGCGAGCAACCAGTGATCTCAGCATTTCCGCTTTTTTCTTTCGGAGATGTGTTGTTGCTTTGTCCGATCAAACTCATCAAAACTGAGCTTAAGGACTGGCCTGAAAAGTCGCCATACTGTGTTGTCACCAAAAAAAGCACGGCGATTCGCCTGCCGAGAAAGTCTGAAGCCACGGGACAAGCCAAAAAGTCGAGCGAGGTCGAGCCGCAACCAAATAACGCCTAAACTTTCCTCCTCGACAGAGGGCGACATGAGATACACGCGTAAAAACACCTTTTAGAATATTCGCTCATCGAGCAAAAACTCTCGTGGAGCGGGAAGCTTGCTCTGGCGCACTACCATCACAGCACTGCTTCCCCCAAGGAACCGAATTCGTCGTACAAGCCGGCGGGCATAAATAGCGTTCCATTTACAGAACGTCTTTCCGGTCGTCTGGCGAGCCGAAACGAGGTTCATCTTTAAGTCGATCGCAGCCTTTCGTAAGGGCCAGCTATCGGCTGTAAGCGGGCGCTCAAGAATAGCCAGATCTGTGTCATAACTGAATATTAGCCGCACTGAATGTAAGCGGTGGAAGGAAACAGACCTTCCGCCCCCCTCCGGCTTCAGGGCTTACTGTTTCTGTGACTTCTCTTGGGCGACTGATGAGCTAATCTGGACCTCACCTATGTGCACTTCGGTCAAGGCGGGCTTATTTTTTTTTCGAAGGAGTCATCAAGTAGACCGTAAGAATGAACCTTGCTGGTACCAGAGAAAGCAGCCCTAGCATACCCAATATGGCAATGAGCGTTATACCGTTGATGGACTGCGGGAGGTCGGTAAACAACGCAAGGCCCACAGCTAACAAAAATGTTATCAGGCCGAACCATTGCATCGCTTGAGCCCAGCGAAAGATGGTCGATTGTCGGATCTGTTCCAGATGCTTGTTCGATTCGTTCGATTCGTTCGACTCGTCCATTGCGACCTCTCGTTTTACTAAACAATGCTTCGATAGCAGCAGCCAGAAGCTGTCGCTCAATGGTCTCTATTAAACAATGAGCAATTCAAAGAATTCGTTCAATCCCTTGCTGGATTGGCGGGTTCTAGCTCCAGGCGGACATAACTCGCCTCGCGTCGAAGCCCGTGCGCTGTGGGGTTTTCACCGGTTCAAGGTTCTCAGCCTCGAAAGTGATGCCGTCGAGAAGGCAGGCGTCAGCGATTTGAGGGAAGTCAATTTGCGAAAACTGTCGATACTAGATGGTAGGCGGTAGCAATCGACAAACAGCACAGCCAAGAGCGGTTCTTCGGACATCCTCTAGACTTTCCTCTTTTTCCATTGAGTGAATTAACCAATAGTGACCGGCATCAGAAAGCATCCCGGTCACTTCCATTGCTCTATTTACTGATGGACACAATGGTGGCTCTACCACCCTCTACCCGAAACGAAAACGAAACGCGGTCGCCAGCGGTCAGGCCTTTAAGCTGGTCTTCCGATGCAGCAAAAGCCATGGTCATCGGCGGCCATTGCACGGACGGGACAGCCCCGTGGGCAATGGTCACCGTGTGCTTCACAGTGTCCGTAGACTTAATCGTTCCCTCGGCGTTGGCGACGGAATCCTGGGCTTTCTGCTCCATCTGCATGCCCTCCATACTGTCCATTTTCATGCCCGGCATGTCCTCCGCTTGAGCAGAAAGCGATAGTGCAAATGCAGTGCTTGCAACGGCAATCAGAGTCAGTTTCATACAAATGTTCCTTGTGGCTTGATGGGGTTAACAATGAGGTGCCGGCGACGCATCAGGCAATAGGCAGCCGGAATGACAAACAGGGAAAGCAAGGGAGCCGTGACCATGCCACCGACCATAGGCGCGGCAATGCGGCTCATCACCTCACTGCCGGTACCACTACCCAAAAGAATGGGTAACAGACCGGCAATGATGACGGCCACGGTCATGGCCTTGGGTCGAACGCGCTGCACAGCGCCTTCACGAATCGCCGCGACCAGACCGCGTTCAGTGCTGTCGCCGAGGTCTTCACGTTCCGCCCAGGCGTTCTTCAGATAGAGCAGCATGATCACGCCGAACTCGGCAGAGACACCCGCCAAGGCGATAAAGCCGACCCCGGTGGCGACCGACAGGTTGAATCCCAACATATAGAGGAACCATGCTCCGCCAGTCAGTGCGAATGGCAGAGTGGTCATGATCAGCAGGGCCTCATCAAAGCGGGCGAACGTCAGGTAGAGCAATACGAAGATGATCAGCAGCGTGGCAGGTACCACCAGCTTGAGGCGTGCGTTGGCTCGTTCCAGAAATTCGAACTGCCCTGAGTAACTCAGGCTCATACCAGGCTGCAACTTGACCTGTTCACTGACTACCTGACGCAGATCGGCGACCACCGAGGCGATGTCCCTCCCCCGCACATCGATGTACACCCAGCCCGAAGGTCGTGCGTTCTCGCTCTTGAGCATCGGTGGACCGTCCGTGAGCTTGACCTTCGCTACCGTGCCGAGGGTGATCTGACTACCCAACGGGGTATAGATCGGCAATTGCTCCAGAGCGCCGACCGAGTCACGCCACTCCCGTGGGTAGCGCACGTTGATCGGGAAGCGTGCGAGCCCTTCAATGGTTTCCCCAACGTTTTCACCCCCGATAGCACCGGCCACGATGGATTGCACATCTGCGATATTCATTCCGTAACGGGCGGCGACTTTGCGGTCGATGTCTACATCGATATAGCGACCACCGGTCAGGCGCTCGGCCAAAGCCGAACTGACACCGGGTACGCCCTTGGCCACACGCTCGATAGCCTGGGTTGCGGCATCGATCTCCGTCAGGTTAGTCCCGGCAACTTTCACACCGATGGGACTTTTGATACCTGTGGCCAGCATGTCGATACGGTTGCGAATCGGCGGTATCCAGATATTGGTTAGCCCCGGGACTCGTACCACTCGATCCAATTCTTCCACCAGTTTTTCTTGGGTCATACCTGCACGCCATTGCTCATGTGGCTTGAACTGGATCGTGGTTTCGAACATTTCCAGTGGCGCCGGGTCGGTGGCTGATTCAGCACGACCGGCTTTACCGAAGACGTGTTCGACCTCCGGAACCGTCTTGATCAAGCGGTCGGTTTGTTGCAGTAATTGCGCTGCTTTCTGTGCCGACAAGCCTGGCAAAGCCGAAGGCATGTAGAGCAGATCACCCTCGTCCAGCGGCGGAAGAAACTCACCACCCAAGCGAGACATTGGCCACAACGCACTGACAAAGACCAGCAACGCTACAAGCAGTGTGATTTTGGGTCGACGCAAGACTGCCTCCAGGGCAGGCTGATAGATCCGGATCAACCAACGGTTCAACGGGTTCTGTTGTTCACTAGGAATTCGCCCCCGAATCCAGTAACCCATCAACACTGGCACCAAGGTCACTGACAATCCCGCCGCTGCGGCCATGGCGTAGGTCTTGGTGAAAGCCAACGGGCCGAACAGCCGTCCTTCCTGAGCTTCCAGCGTGAATACCGGAATGAACGACAGGGTGATGATCAACAAACAGAAGAACAGTGCCGGACCTACCTCTGCCGCCGCTTCGGTCATTACATGCCAATGACGCTCACCCTTCAGTTCTTCCCCCGGATTAGCCGCGTGCCAAGCCTCTATCTTCTTGTGGGCGTTCTCGATCATCACCACGGCAGCATCGACCATGGCGCCGATGGCGATGGCTATTCCGCCCAAGGACATGATGTTGGCGTTGATGCCCTGGTAACGCATGACGATGAAGGCAATCAACACGCCAACCGGCAAGGAGATAATCGCCACCAGGGATGAGCGCAGGTGCCATAGGAAGATCCCACACACCAACGCGACGACGATGAACTCTTCGATTAGCTTGTGGCTGAGATTTTCCACAGCGCGGTCGATCAGCTTGCTGCGGTCGTAGGTGGTGACGATTTCCACACCAGCCGGCAGACTGCTTTTCAGTTCGTCGAGCTTGGTCTTGACCGCTGCAATGGTCTCGCGAGCATTCTTGCCGCTGCGCAAAATCACCACGCCGCCGACGGTCTCGCCTTCGCCGTCGAGTTCGGTGATGCCACGCCGCATTTCCGGCCCCAACTGAATGGTGGCGACATCGCCAAGGGTTACAGGCACTCCTCCTGAACCGAGCTTGAGCGGGATCGCCCGAAAGTCATTGAGCGTCTTCAGGTAGCCGGAAGCCCGCACGATGAACTCGGTCTCTGCCATCTCCAGCACGGCACCACCGGTTTCCTGATTGGCCTTGCCGATAGCCTCGGTCACCTCAGCCTGAGTGATACCGAGGCTGGCCAGTTTGAGCGGATCAAGCTGCACCTGATATTGCTTGACCATGCCCCCCACTGTGGCCACCTCCGCCACGTTGGGCAGGGTTTTGAGTTCGAACTTGAGGAACCAGTCCTGAAGAGCGCGTAGCTGCGCCAGATCATGTCCGCCACTGCGATCTACCAGTGCGTACTGATAGATCCAGCCCACGCCCGTCGCATCTGGCCCCAGCGCCGGCTTGGCGCTGGCCGGCAACCGACTTTGTATTTGGCTCAGGTACTCCAAAACCCGCGAGCGAGCCCAGTACAAGTCAGTGCCGTCTTCGAACAGCACGTAAACGAAGCTGTCACCGAAGAAGGAATAGCCACGCACCGTCTTGGCGCCTGGTACTGAGAGCATGGTGGTGGCCAACGGATAGGTCACCTGGTTCTCGACAATCTGCGGCGCTTGTCCTGGATAAGGGGTACGGATGATCACCTGAACATCAGAGAGATCTGGTAGCGCATCGATGGGCGTGCTCTGCACCGACCAGACGCCCCAAGCCGTGACGAACAGCGTAGCCAGTAGCACCAGGAATCGGTTGGCTACTGACCAACGAATCAGGGCAGCAATCATGGCTGGCTCCCCGATTTATCCAGGCGTTCAACACGCAAGCCATCGTCAGTCTGGCTCACCGCGACCCGGACCTTGTCACCCGCTTTGAGACCCTGCATCAGCACCGGATTGGCGAGTGGGAATGTCATCGTCATGCCAGGCATGCCGAGTGTCTTGAAGGGACCATGGGCCAGCGTGACTTCTTTGTCGGTGATCTCAACGATCTGTCCATCCGCTTCATGAAAGCTGGAGACTGCCGTGCTGGAGGGTGACTCCTCCTCTGAGCTTGCGACGATGCCCTTGAGGCTGGCCTCTGAGTCGAGCAGGAACTGGCCAGACGTAACGACTTTCTGGCCTTCCTCCAGACCTTTCAATATCGCCGTTTTTCCATCGCTTTCCTGCCCGAGTTGCACCTCCACGGGACGATAGCGACCGGCGTTTTCGGCGAGCATCACCAGGGCACGTCGACCTGTGCGAATGACGGCTTCGCTGGGCACCCACAACACACTTTGCTCGGTCGAGCGGCTCAGGTGTACCTGCGCCGTCAAACCCGGCCTGAGGCGTCCGTCCGGATTGGGTAACTCGACACGTACGCGAAGGGTGCGGCTGTCCGGATTGGTCTCGGGCAAAATCGCGCTCACCTTGCCACTGAGCGTTGTCCCTGGGAAGGCTGGCAGACGCGCTTCCACACTCTGCCCCACCGTGATCGATCCGGCATCCGACTCTGGAACGGCCACGGCTAGCCAGACACTGCTCAAGCCATTAACGCGTGCCAAAGTGTCACCCGTCGCCACCGTCATACCCGCGCGTACGTTCAACTCTTGCAGCACACCACCAATAGGGCTGGTGAGCGTCAGGTAGGGCTGGACTTTGCCACTTCGCTCTACCTGAGTAATCAGTGTTGCCGGCATCCCCGTGAGCAGCAGTCGTTGTCGAGCCGCAGCCATCAATTCAGCATCTTCATTGAGCCTCAGCGCAAGAAACTCTGTCTGGGCAGCAGCCCATTCCGGCACCAGAATATCCACTAATGCCGCATTGGCTTTGAGCACATCGCCGGGTGCATGAGCATAGACCCGCTCCACAAAGCCCGAGGTACGGGCCTGAATCACCGCGACATCCCGCTCATTGAACCCCAAGACACCTGACACATCGAGGCTGGAATCAAAGATTCCACGGGTGACGGTCGCAAAACGCAGCCCGAGATTCTGGGTCAGACTCGGGTCGATGTTGACGCTCGTACGGTCCCCTGCGCCGCTGGAGTATTGAGGAACCAGCTGCATGTCCATGAAGGGGGATTTACCCGGCTTATCGAATTTTTGCTGCGGGTACATGGGGTCGTACCAATACAGAGCTTTGCGTCCGTCCGATGAATTGAGGCTCTGCTCCTGTGGGGTACTGGGTACTCCGCTCATACGCTGATGTGCCAACCAGTAACCACCGGCAACACCCAATCCCAGCGAGATGCCTACCAGTAATGCCCCGTTCCATTTTTTAAGGATCATTGGCTGGACTCCCCATAAGCAAAATACAGCCGCGCGCTGGTCAGTGCTCGCTGCTCTTCCACGTCGATCTGTTTTAGGCGGGCCTCGATGAGTTCACGTCGGGCCGCAACAACGGCGTTTAAATCGCCTTTGCCGGCACGGTAACTGGCCATGCTGAGGTCGACCTTTTCCTTGGCCAGCGGTAACAGACTTTCCTGGTTTCGGCGTACGGCACGATTCAGGCGCTCATAGTCAGCCAGTTCGTTCTCCAGTTGCTGAGTGTGCTCGCGTGACAGGGCTTCCCGCTCGGCCTCAAGCTGGCTGAGTTCAGCCTGTTTGGCTGCGATTTTGGGATTTTGGCGAGAGTCGGGAAACAGCGGTAAATCCCAGGAAAATTGCACGCTGACCATGTCGCCAAACTCGCGGCCGCGATGCTGGTAATCCACTTCCCAGCTCCAGTCCGACTGCTTCTCCGACACGGCTTCATTAACTTTGGCTTGCGCTTCGCGGGCCATTGGCGCAAACGCTGCCAGTTCTGGATGGTGTTGTAGTTTATGGGCGTAACTGGAGGTATCGACGGGCCATTCAGGCAGGCTGCCCACAGGCTTGTCGTTGGCGGCGGGACCAATCCAGCGCTTGAGAGCTGCTCGGGCCTGAGCTCTCTGGAGAACCAGGTCGTCTTGCTGCTCCGCCAGTTGAATTGCTTCTTGCTTGGGTGTGACCGCGTCGGCGGGCTGAGCACGGCCACCTGCAATCTGGGCCCGGACGGCATCGCTCAGAAGGCGGTTTTCTTTGTAAAAGTCCTGGAATAGCGCATCTTTACGCTCAACCGAGTAGCTGCTGATCCAGGCCAATGCCGTGGACTGGCGCACCTTCAGCCGTTCGACTCGACGTTCCGCAGCAGCACGATCAATGGCCGCATCGGCCACCTCAATGCGTGCTTTGCGTTTGTCGCCGTTCGGCATCTCTTGCCTGACTCCGACCATTTGCATGGTCATGAAGTCCTGGTCGATGCTCCAGCGATCCGGACCACCCACGGGGTAGTTCTGCACACCCAGCAGTAACTTGGGGTCTGGTAGTTCACCGGATGGAATAGCTGCATTGCTGGCAGCTTGGATTTTGGCGTCTTGTGCGGTCAGCGACGGCGCATTGTTTTCGGCCAGACGCAGGGCTTCATCGAGCGTCAATGCGCCAGCGAGGCTCGGCAATGCCAGTACGCTTGCCGCCAGACCGGCCACAAGGGTCCAGCCTGTGCAATAGCACTTGGAGTTCATGTTTACGATTCCTGTGATCATCCACTGCACGCGTCAAAAGACATGCGCACAGCTAGTCCATCCCGCTAACGCGGAATGAGGCTCAATGTGGGACAGGCATCAAACGCGGGGTGGTCGCCATACCCCGGACGGGGTCTGAACAGGCAGGGAATCGCTGATGAAGGAACGCACTATGGGGCTGAACACAGTGACAGGCGGCTTGAAGACCGAGACTTGCAACATGCCGCCCGACTTGCACTCCTGGCCCGGCTTGCAAGGTTTGCCATGCTCGACAGGGCTTTTCATGTCGTTGCAGCAGTCCATCCCCATGTCATCCATCATCACCATGCCCATCGTCTTCATTGGGCACGGTTCTGTCGGTGCCTGGACGCCCGCCATCCCGCTGAGGGGAAGCGCCAGGCTTATCACGAAGATGAGGCAAAACCGCAGATAGCGTTTCATGGGCCGAAGCGTAGTCGCTGAAAAAGTTCTTTCAATGGGAAACGTGTCATCAGCAACCCGTCGTTAGGCGCCGTTGTAAGCGATAAGAACGAACAGGAATTAAGCCAGCATTACGTAACAAATGCCAAACTATTCATGCGTCAATCCATGGACTATAGCGAAGGCTACTCGATCCGCGAACTAGCCACGCATACCGTGTTAAGGAAACACCGATGCAAACCGACCTGAAGACTTTGTGGCTGCGCGAGAATCAACGACGCAGGCTTCTCTGGGCGCTCGAACGATTACGCCCTGGTTCTGAGGAGGCAAAACCGTTGCTCGCAGAGCTTAAAGACATAGAGCACCAGGATCTCGAAAACTCGATCGGTAACGCCTATTCGATGACGGTCGAAGAATTGCGCGAGCGTGTTCCAGAAACAGAGCTCCAAGGAAGCGATGGCCACCTTTTCGTTATCGTGATCGACCAGCACATCCCGCAACCATGGCACGCGAGGTTTGAAGCAGCGAGCGCGCTCTCTTCACGGCTGCCGCAAGGAAGTTATGCAAGCGACTGGCGTCGGTTTCTTCGATGTTGGACACGAGATATGCAACACCTTGCGGCGCATAGAGGGAGCAGCAAGATTGATTGAGTTTGGTTTGAACACACACGATTGGGAGCCCCTGATCCAGCATTGCACGAGAGTTTCGTGCAGGCAGGAGATGATCAAGGGGAAATGTGGCGCATATACGAAATTGAACTCCTTTTGACCACCCACTTGCGTTCGACCTGACCATCAATTACATCGGATTTTGATCAAAAGGCTTCGTGGCAATGGCCGGCATAGAACGACCCAAAACGGCCACTTTGGTAGCTTGGTCTGCGCAACATGTGGTGCAGTCATTCTTTGTGAAACCGGTGCCGCAGCCCTCTAACTCCCGTTGCACAAAAGTTTGCACGCCCTCATCTTTCGATCAGGCCAAGGTACGCTAATGCCGACCTCATGCTGCTGACAATCGAGTATGAACGAAGCCCCGACAATCGCTCGCGATACACAGCTTCATGCGCTGCCCTGACCCAAACAGGAACTGCTTGGTCAAGGAGCACACTTGCGTGGCGCTATAATACTTTGCGAAGAAGCAAAAGCGTGGTGGGGTGTCTGGATAAAGGCTGTCATCAGATGATGGCCGAGTCCTTAATCTCTCCTCGCTCGTCAAATGTGATCGCGATGCGAATGTTGCCATCTATACCCATCAGCTTGTGGATGTTCTGGTTCAGGTTGCGCATCATTTGTTCGTAGCCGTTTTGTTGCTCGATGGCCAAGGCCGAATGTTCGGATGCCAATCCTTGAATCTGTGCCTTGCGCAACGAGAGAATTTCATTGCTGTTGAACAGGGCGCTGGACAGGTGCTCTGCAGACTTCTCCACCACCGTGGCTTTGAACTCTTCCACCAGCCGAACCCACGCGCCATCATCTAGCTGGGCTCTGGAAAACTGACTCTGAGTTGGGTCGAGGTAAGCCGTAATGAAGTTTGTCACGCTTGCGATCTGCAGTAGTAGTTCACGACGTCTAAGCAGCGGTTTGACCTTTTCCACTTGCTCTTTCAGAGCGTTATAGGTTCCACCGGTGCCGAAACTATCCTGGTCCTTGAGACTAGCGATCTGGTCAATCAGGGTAGTCAGGTCTTCATGCAGTTTGTTTCGCCAAGTATAAAAGTCCCGGATTACACCTTCGATGGCGTTGCACTTCTGCTGCGAAAGTTCGTCAGGGGTACGAAGCTGCTTCATGTGCCCGGCGATTTCCTGAATGTAGTCAATCGCCCCGGAGATCCTCGCCTTGTCCTCATTTTCCTGTCTGCTTAGGAGTTCGGCAACGGAGCTCTTAATGCTCCCTAAACTGCGCTCGATATCCGCTAGGTGGGATTGCGCAACGGCGATGCTAACTAACTGAAACGCGCCGGATGCAAGCTGGCGGACTTTGCCACCTTGGATGACACGCCCCTTACCAACGATGGTGCCGGACGAGTCGACTGCGTCTGCCAGCACTTCGCCGGACTTTGTCTTCATCAGGGTGTAAGTGCCGTCCGCCAAGCCCTGGTGGATATCCTGTTTGAACACCAGTTCAACGGTCTTGTTGGGAATGCCAGTGGCGCCCTTGAATAGGTCGGATGCTAGGTGTCGTAAACGATGTTGCGCACTGTCGGACGCATCAAGCCTATGAGCGCGGCTGGGGATGCTGCGGATCTCGCTGCTCTGTATGACTATCGCGCCGTCCTCATCGACAAGTGCAACTTCGCAACCATTTTGCTCTTGCTTTGGGAATATGGCTGAACTCGGCTGTGGGGTCTGAGCGATGCCGGCAGCGTGACGCCTCTGCCCCATGCGATAAGCAGCAAAGGTCAAGGCGCACAGTAGAGCACTTGCGCAAACTCCGAGCAGAATGAGGTTCAAAGCAAGCTCCTTCTTTGAGCGAGGTGGCAATCCGTTAGTGATAAGCCGATATAGAGGGCGATGCAGGGGCGCTATTCTGTGGGGGCGAATGTTAGCTTGAGGCCCCGCTACAGAGCGGCGTTGCCAGAACTGTCTCCGAGGTAACGGTATGCAAACCTATTGAATATGACAAGTCTTCTAGGTTTCAGCTTCGCTATGTATATCAATCATGACGGTACGAGTAGAGGGGCAGTGAGCGAAGAGGCATGCGCAGACGCTTTTAACGTCTTCTTCTGGCCAGTATGCACCACTCACGAACGTCCGCTTCGGGTCGCTCCTTGCCGATTATTGCGACGAATTTTGCTGGTCAAATCGGATGCAAATGACGAGTTAGGTCAAGTGCAAATATGTGGGCATGTCCGTGCAGTCGCGCAGCCTACCTCGACGTGGATCGATCACATCAATTCCAACTACGAAACGTATCCTCAAGACGACTCAACGGAATCGGCGGCGAGCGCCAAGCTTCCTGCAGTAGCCTTAGATCCAGTAGCGAATCCGGCAACGCTAGCAGCAATTGAGCGTCTGAATTCATTGGCTCCATCAGCGACTCTCACGCCCCTGCGTACCGCCTGAAAATCGCTGGACTGCACAAGCGATCCACCCCCACTATGCTGACCGGGACCCATTCGAAATGCAGAGCCTCTGTCTGCGACCTGAATGCTCTCAAGGGAAGGGAAGCCACTGCATTGATAAGTGCCCCTGAATACCTATTTGCCACGAGCAAGACGAAGGGACTAGCACCGTGCAGCCATTGAAGGAGCAAGAAAAAACAAAACTTTGGCTTAGCCAGTTCGATAACCGATCTGCTGATCGCCAGCTAGCGATGAAGCTGCTCGACTCGGTTACCTACTGCCCCTTGA
Organism: Pseudomonas sp. SDO5532_S415; assembly: GCF_054071155.1. Classification (NCBI taxonomy): domain Bacteria; kingdom Pseudomonadati; phylum Pseudomonadota; class Gammaproteobacteria; order Pseudomonadales; family Pseudomonadaceae; genus Pseudomonas; species Pseudomonas sp. SDO5532_S415. The sequence goes on from NZ_JBSVWS010000001.1 coordinate 199,154, forward strand.
ACGAGTTCAAGCAGAGCCTGTTCAACTTAATCAAAAGCAAACTCCCCCCAAAATCGACTTCAGCTTTATTCATTGAACGAGAACTGCAATCCACAACAGCCGATCTCCCACCGCCCCTCTACAAAGCAGTCAAGACCTACAACCCCAGATCCAAAAAGAAACACATGCGTGCTCGCGGCGCAGCGATGCATGCAGTCCAGTCGCTCACCTATAAAACGCAAGACATCGGAAGTGAAGCCTTAGTAGCCTCGATAGCCAATACGCTGTGTCGCTCCAACCCTACGCGCTTTTTGCTACAGCCCGCTGCGGATAACGTCAGAGAATCAAAGGTCAGGCATTTCGTCATTCTCACTGACTTCATTGGCAGCGGAGATCGAGCTTCAAATATGCTTGATGCCATGTGGAATGTGGCCTCCATTAGAAGCTGGCACTCCGGAAAATTTATAAAATTTTGGGTGTTGGCTTACAGCGGTTCCAAGCAAGGCATCGAGAAAGTTGAGCGCCACAGGTTCTCCCCCAAAGTTCGGGTCGTGACAGAGTGCCCTACTCTGCACAACAGCTTTCATGGAGACCTGGATGACATGGTCGATCTGTGCAAAAAATATGGCGCCCACAGCAAAAACCCATTGGGCTGGAAAAACACAGCAGCCCTGTTGGCCTTCGAGCACGGAGCGCCGAACAATATGCCGGCCATTTTCGTTTCGGAGAAATCCAAAGGATCAAAGAAGTGGGCCCCGCTCTTTCCCAAGCGTGTCACTGAAATCCTTTGGCAGTCGACCCAGGTCGACGTGACCAAGGTGGCCCTCAATGCACTGGATGAGCTAAATCTTGCGGAAATCTCAAAGTCGCCTCGCTTCCTGAAATCAAGCGATCAGAACAAATCCGCCATTATCATTCTCCTTGCCCATTCGCAGGGAAAACGACGCTTTGCGCAGCTACGCCGAGTACTGCCACTGTCCTTGGACACACTCATCAGCGCAAAAGACCGCGCCATCTCAAGGGGCTGGCTCACTACAACGGGAGCGTTGACCCTGGCAGGACATAAGGCCATCCGGCGTCTACGTCGAGAAGGACGAAAAGTTTTTGTGGCCCCCGACCCCTTCGCTTCGTATTATCCAGGCCAGCTGAGGGCTCCGCAGTAGCGGAATCTAGTATCCCGCGCGTTGCGCGGGCGTTTTGGGAGCAAACTATGCTTGCCGTCGAACGATCTCACGCCTACTGGAGGGTGGTAGCCTTATGGTGTTCGCTATCGAAGTCTGGCGCCAGAAGGCTTCCATCCGCCAGGGCGGAATCTAAAGGTAGATGAATCGCTGGAGCTCTCAGCCCTATTTGAAAGCAGGACGCCAGGCTGGCGTTCCTGAGGCCATCCTGCAAAATGCCGTGAAGACGGCAAAGCAGATGAAACATGGCTGCCCACCCATCCTCACCCTGAATCACCTCGCGCATCTGGCAAGCGTTCCCTATCCTTTTTTACATCGAACGATCAGCCGAACCTATAAGACAGAGGCGTATAACGTCTTCAAGCTTCGAAAGCAGAATGCGGGGCACAGCCTGGATCGGTTCAGATGGATATGTGCACCCAGTGAGGACTTACTCCAGGTTCAGCGATGGATCAACACCCACATCTTGTCGAGAGTGGAACCGCACGAAGCCAGCTACGCCTATGACAAACGTCACGGGGTACTGGAGGCAGCCGAACTTCATTGTGGGGCGAACTGGCTGATCAAGCTTGATCTCACCAACTTCTTCGAGTCGATCCTGGAGCCTCAAGTTTACGAGCTCTTCAGATCATTCGGGTATCAACCGTTGGTGGCGTTTGAGCTTTCCAGGCTCTGCACCCGAATCCGATTCAAAGGCAACCCAGACCGCAGATTTGGCAACAACAGTCTCCCATCAGGCCTCCCTTACCCTGCAGATCCTCGCATAGGCCATCTACCTCAAGGGGCGGCCACCTCTCCGAGAATCGCCAATCTGATCATGCAATCGCTGGATGAAAATCTGCAGGACTATGCCTCTGAGAATGAGCTGGTCTACTCCCGGTATGCGGACGACCTCGTGTTCTCATCAAAAAGGAAATTTGAACGATCACAGGCGACCCAACACATCAACGCGATCAACGAATGCCTGATTGAGCAAGGGTTCTGGCTGAACACCGCCAAGACGAAGATCGTCACGCCAGGTGCCCGCAAGATCGTGCTGGGTTTGCTGGTCGACGACGACAAGCCTAGACTTCCCAAAACCTACAAGAAGTACGTCAGTGATCACCTCTACTATTTGGCCCACCCCGAGATCGACGCCATGATCCATGCCAAGCGTCGAGGATTTCAATCGCTTCAGGGGCTGATCAACCATGTCAGCGGAAAAATCGCCTACGGGTTCAGTATCGAGCGCGATTGGGGCAAGGAACAAGGCTCTCGGCTTAAAGCCATCTGCAAAACACTTCAGCTCGACCATGTCATTTTTCCCTAGACTCCCATTGCTTCATTCCTAAGGCCACGTCCTCCATCATCATCGACAACCTGTGTTGAAACCCCCGCCCCAGAGCACTGTCAAAGTGAGCAGGCTGGTGGACAACCAGCACCGGCATCGGATAATTTTCGTGATAGCCAACAAGAAGTTGGATATTTTTCATCAATCAAATGATTAGAGCTGAGCATGGTTCCTGTTCGTAAGCCCCAGCATTTAGGAGCGCTAAGGGAGGTTTTACACCCTTACAATTACCTACTATGCATTGATCTTGAGGCTACGTGCGATGAAGACGCCAAGCCCGGAGAACTGCCACGTCAGTTGATCGTGCAACGCGAGGACATGGAAACGATTGAGATCGGCTTGGCTGTGATCGACCTGTCATCGCTTCGGGTGGTCGACGAATTTCAGAGCTTTGTACGGCCTATCCTGCACCCTGTGCTTACCGACTTTTGCCGAGAGTTAACGACGATCACGCAAAGCGACGTTGACACTGCCCCTGGGTATGCTGGGGTCGCTCTGATGCTGGATACATTTCTAGAAGCCTATCCCAACTCAACTTGGTGTTCGTGGGGCGACTACGACTACAAGCAACTTCAGCAGGACGCCTGGCGTTTAAATCGCGAGCCGATGCTCAAAGGGATGCTGCACACCAACCTGAAGAAATGGCACTGGAAGGTCTTCGACTGCCGCGCACTGGGTCTGCAGCCAGCCGTGGAGATGCTAGGGCTTGAATGGGAAGGCACCTACCACCGTGGCATAGACGACGCCCGCAATCTGGCAAACGTGGCAATCCACATGCTGGGTCGGTAAGGGAAAAAATGCGGAGAGGCCCCTCCTAATCGAAAGGGACCCAGCGCCGATCTGCTTGTGATGGACCTGAGCCAGTAGCCACCTTACAACCACGTGACCATGGCTCACACCCACGACACTCAGCGGGTCACACCTGCAGCATTAAGCACCATCGCTGGCTGCACCGTGATCCAGCAAATGCCGCGCAACCTGGGCAAACGTTGCGAAGCAGGTCTCATAATCAGGCTTCTCAAGGGCGTAAAGCAAAGGCATGAGCCGCTGCTCAAAATTAGCCTTCAAGCCATCATGGGTCTCGGCAATCTCAAGAGTGCGTCGCAAGACCCCGAATGGATCTGCTGCGAACTCAGGGTGCTGTTTGCCGTACTCATGTACATCCTTACCCACCGACAAGGCAAAAACTTGTGTAGCCGGTTCTAACGCATCGGGGTGGCTCGTCGCGATACGCCATACATCGTATACATGGCGAACCAGCGCCGTGTCGAATTCGCCGGCCTGACACCCGTCCCAGCTCCATGCACAGCGACGCAGAAGCGAAAGCACTTTCTCCGCAAGGGTCTCTGCTACGGTGATGCACTCCATGGAGAATTGAAAGGGGTCGTTACTCCCACTCAGCTTCTCCAGCATGTAACCCAAATTTTGCGTTTCCGAGGGGATCATCGGTGGCCGACAAACGAGCTCAATTTTCAGCTGCGGACGCAGAGTACCTGCGGCATCCTGAAAAAGTGCGTCGTACGATACCAACAGACAATAGTAGCGACTGCTGTCTCTACGAGCTGGATTACCCTCGTCTACGACCCAATGGAAACCAAGCCCAGCCAACACATTCTCGACCTCTGCGTGCAACGCCTTTAGCCGACCACGCTCTCCTATCCCTTTCGAAAGGACGTAGCCTACAGGTGGCGCGTGTAATTCGACCTTGATATCAATGTCTTCGGACATCCTTTCGATAAGGCCATAAGCTTTCGAAAGACAGGTACCGCCGGCAAAAATCATTCGCGTTGCGACATTAACCGTTGCAGGTCTGAGATCACCCTTTTCCCGGTTCAACTGATTGGCGACATGCGTGATCTGGATTTGCGAAAGTGCATAAAGGGCATCAGTGATGTGCTGATCTTTCTCTGCGACGGCGGCTGGCATGCTTTTTAGAAAGCCGGCGCTCGACGCATCTTCAATGCTAACCCGCAGCTGCTCTGAAAGAATTCTCATAAACTACAGTGTTGCTTCCTACAATCACTTTACGGGAAATACGTCGGCTCCCAGTGTTGACGACCGTTCCCATAGGAATCTGCGTCGACTTACCGCTGTTGTACTCGGCAACAAGGGTACTGGGTGCAATCGAAATGTTCAGCTTGCGGAATAACTCAGCAGCAACCATTTCCAACGTGCCTGCGGGCGTGGGCTTGCCCGTGTATTGGTTAATGCGAGCTTTCGCGAACGCGCCCTTACTGACGCGCACGAGCACACCGTTCGCCACAAACCGAGCCAAAACACGGCCGACTTGCGAGTCGCTACCCATGCTCGAAAACTCCGAGCGTAATACGACTAAACTCGCACGCTGTTTGATCGAACGGCTCATGCGGTCTTCGAGTTTCATATATCAGCTCCTAAGACAAGCTATTTACCTTAAGGTCACTATAGGCCCTAACCGCAGGTTTGACCAGTGACTACAGGCCTCTAACCTGACAAAACCTGCGCATCCATGCGCGAGATTCTACTGCAGGAAAAATCGATGTAGACGTTTTTTTGTTGATGACCCTTCTTCACTAAACAGGGGGGGCCCCCTTGGCCCCGATCGGTAGTTGAAGGCTCATGTACCCTAATCTGAACGTGCCCGCTGAAGCATTCACGTTAAGGATGAGCAAATGAATTCAAACGCGCTACAAGGCCCTGAGGTCATTTCAGAAAAAAAACCGGTCGAACATCTGAGCCCAAATGAGATGGATGATCAGCAGCGGAGCGTGCTGGAACTGGCAACAGAAAATGATTTCGCACAGGCCAAGATCGGCGGCTTGCTGGAGACGATCGACACACTGGAATTCTACGTGCTCGACTCTCAGCTCAGTGCCCTGTCCAGACAGGCTCTTGCCGACGGACATCATGGCGCTCATCGTGCGTACCGAGTCTTGATGGTCGTCTGTTCCTACCATTTCTCCATTGATCGCCAGGATGCCTTCGGCCCTAGGTTGATCAGGGACGGAATGCGCACCCCTATCCCTGCAGATATCGCTGGAGAGCAGAGCCAGGTGCTCGCAGCCATCGCGGGCAAGATCGACCACCCCCTGCTACGTGCCCGGGTTGCAGATGTGGCCTGGTATAACCACAGGAACTTACACCAGTGCGCCGGTTTGGCGATCGACTCATACTGCCAGGCGATCGAGTTCTATCTCGACGACAAGCTCTCCTACCGGTATGAGCCACCCTCTGGCCTGTCCTCGAAAATCGTTGATCTGATCGACAGGGTCTTCCAAATCGTGTCCAACACCGGCAAGCGTAAAACGCCTCCCGACATTGTGATTGCCATATGGAAGCGGTTATATGCCCAAGCCGAGAAGCTGCGATGCTATCCGTCGTTCGATCGACTGGCACGCCTGGGCCAAGCTTTCAAACTCATCGACTGGACTCACGTTGCGCACGACGCTGAGCAATCGGCCAATAAGGCCGAGGCCGACCATTACGCCATGGCTGTCCGAATGGTGTGGGAGCTTGCCGCCTTTGCCTATCAACAATCGAAAGATCATGAGGGGTTCAAGCGCTGCAAGCTGAAATCGATACAGCAGATCCTCAAGATGCGCGATGGTGTAGACAGCTTTTTAGCCAAAGCGAGCTGGACGCGAGATGCTATCCGGGAGCTTCGTTCGATCCCTGGAATGCAGAAAGAACTGGAGGCGCTGAAGGTCGAACTGCTGGATCAACAAGCACAGGCCGCCCACGAGTTATCAGTGTTCCAGGTCCCTATGGACTTGGACGAGGAGCGCCAGGGAACGATCAATGTGTACAACGACTTGACGCTTCCTGACTTTTTTTACAGGTTTGCGCAGATCTGCGATGTGCCAGAGAAAATGGCACTGCACACTGAGATCATTAATGATCAAAGCGATTCACTCCTGTCCGACCTTCTCAATGGCCGGATCTACACCGACGCACTGGGCCGCGTCATCACCCAGGCACCGGTCATCAATCTCAACGAGACACCGCCCCCCGAATGGTATGACCATGAGAGCCTGCGATATCTGGAAATCCATTATCAAATGTGGGTTGAAAGCCACATAAAACCGGCTGCGCAGACGCTGCTGAGCAAGTTTGCTGTTGATGAACGCCATCTGATGGCGATCGTGTCCGTGAGCCCGTTTGTGCCCTCAGGGTTCGAACACATCTATGCCCTAGGTCTGGCTCGCTTTCTCCAGGGTGACATGATGTCCGCCTCTCACCTGCTCTTCCCTCAGCTGGAAAACTCGCTACGCCACGTGCTCAGCGACGCAGGTATCGATACGTCGAAACTGGACGAGGAGATGCTGCAGGAAGACAGGTCGATCAGCGGGTTGTTGAAAAACCGGCGCGATCAGCTGGAGGCGATTTTTGGGGTAGACCTGATCTATATGATCGATCTGCTTTTCAACCTCAAGGGCGGGCCTTGCTTGCGCCATGAGTTGGCGCACGGAAAGCTGGCTTCTGGTGCCTGCTACCTGCACTCCAGTATCTATGCATGTTGGTTGATCTACTACTTGGTTTGCCTACCACTGCTGCCGCACTGGAAATCCCATGTGGTTCCGAACTTGGAGTCCGCTGCACTGTAGAAACCTCCCTCGCGAAAACCATCCTGGGAAAAGCCCCGGGCAATGCTCATGCACTTCGCAAAAGAAACACTGAGCCTGCCCCACTATGAGTTAAATCTTTACTCTGGGCACCCGCTCTCTGTTTTCGTGCCTAGAGTATCGGCTTCGGAAACTGAAGGATGGGACTGGATGATGCGATCGACAGCGAATGCCTGGCCCGCGAAATTGCAACATAGAAGAGCTTGGCGCAGGCGAAGCGCTCACTCAGAAAATGGGCAGCATCCGGTATGAGTACATGATCGAACTCCAGCCCTTTGAGCAGCAGAGGCGTTGATACCACGCGATTGATGGGAGGTCGCCCAGTGTGGCTGAGGCGTTGTCGAGCATGCTGACAGGCTTGGGTCAGTGACTCACTTCTCCCATAAGCCAGTTCGATGAGCGCGCGCTTGGCATCGCCGAGAAGCTCGCCTCTGAACGTGCGAGATAACGGGTGTCCTCGCTCGTGGACAATCACATCGCTGCCGCTCTGCGCGCTTCCCGTGTTAACAAGCGCATCCCATGCCGCCTGCCGCCGTGCGTTGATCTCGTACAGATTGTCAGGTGGCGTAACCTGAGCCAGATTCCTGAGCATGGTATCGCCCAGCAGTGACCATAACGCTTCGGCTTTTTTCCGGTGATCCTCAGCGGTGTCCCATTGAAGGGCAAAGTCGATCAAGCGCGCAGCGGCGATTTCCTCAATCGCTTGGAACGCCCCCCGTGTTGCACTCGCCAGGCTGTCACAAATCTTCCGACGGCAATGGATTGCAGCCGTTGAGCCTCCTCGATCGTCGAAGCCGTTGAAGAACAGCCCCATATCAAACGCATTGCCCGCTGGTAGATAGGTGATGGGCCCCTCCCTCAAATCAATCGGCTGGCCTGAAAGAAGCCGAATACGCGTATCCGCGATCCACTTTCCGAGTGAAGGATTCGAGGTATTCCATCTGTGCGGCTCAGTTAGCTCGGCAGCTACCGGGAAATCCGGAATGACTCGCTCCCCCCAGTTGATCTTGGTTTCTACGAACTCAAAAATCCCCTGCATCGGATCGCCAAAAATGACGGTAGGTATGATTCGAGACAACTTCACAGCGATGGCGTGTTGGCCTCCTTCACAATCCTGATATTCATCGATGAATACTCGATCGTACGACGCCTGAACGATTCGCTGAGTGACGGGGCTCGATAACACATTCAGAGCACCCTGATAGACCTGATTCCACTCTGCTCCCTTGGGATTGCGAGGCGGATTGCCCGCGAGTTTTGGGAAGGCATAAGCGTAGCGGCTCGTCCAACTGGCGATGGTGTCAATCGTGACCGAGTCCTTCGCAATCCCCAACCGCCTGATTCTTGCGGATATAGCATGTACGCCGGCATGGGTATGCGTGAGGATCAAGGTACGCTGCCCCTGAGCTGCTGCCTTGGCGAGCAGTTCGGTTTTGCCGTGGCCAGCTGGAGCTACTACCGACTGGGCGCTTAGCCCCAATAGCCAACCAAAGTCACTGGCCATAAACCCACCGCTCTATCCCTCTCATACAGACGGAAAGGGGGGAAGGCTGACCTTGTTGCACAATCTCATCAACGACGGCAGATATGGCGCGTCCACGCTCTTCGGACTTGAACCATCTGAACTGGATGGCAAGCCTTGCCAGGCGCAGCCAGTTCAACTCCGTTCCTGGAATGGCTGGCAACCAGGTCGCAGTAGGCCTCGTCACGTCGCAGCCTGGAAACGCAGGCCGTAATTGAGCAAGGATTGTGGCTTCACCGAGTGAGGCAATGGCGCAGGCGATCAGCTTGTCTGCCACATCGGGCCAGCACGCACCGAACAACGCAAGCTCGGTACACAGCGATGAGCCATACTCAAACACCTGTACATTCTGGGATTGAAGCAGATTCAAAACACCGGTCTTCAGCGGCTGATCCGAGTCTCTAAAAAGCGCAGTCGCATAACCCAGGCCCGCCAAAGCAGTGACCAGCGCCGGCGCAGCTGCCCCATTTCCGTCTACGATCGCAACGCCGAGATGCTCGATGGGAACATCAGCATGCCGAGCTCGAAATAGCTCCCGAAGCCCTAACATGAGCCCAAGCTCTGTTGCGCCTTCACAGACAAGTATCCGCCGTGCAAAGAGGGCCCTTGGGGCATGCTTGAGGATTCGGGAGAACGCTTCGGCGGGTACCGAACTGATGAATGCATCGCCCTCCCGACTACGTCGCATTATGAAGAGAGAGTCACTTTTCAGTTCTGAGAGCACCACCTCCGAGTGCGTCGTGATCAAAAGCTGGCCGGTCGGAGCACTGCTGGACTTGGCATGCTCCTGGGCACTACGCAGCGCTGAGACCGCGCCGAGAACACGGTGTGGTTCAAGCCCTTGCTCGATCTCATCTACCAGTACGATCGCACCTTCTTTGATCGAAGCGCGTTGGATAGCCAGGGTAGCCAGGCGCCGCGTACCCAGCCCGGACATGCGCAGAGGCGTGGTACCGTCGTGCAATGCGATTGAGCCCGAGCTGAAACCACCTCGTCCTAGTTCGAGATCAGGCCCGAACGCATAATTCACATACGCACCCAACTGCTTGGCGAGCTCCTCGGCACGTGCCGCTGTTTCTACCAATGACGGAATTGAAGAAAGGTTGGCGGTCTGCTTGGCAACACGATAAGCATCTGCCAGCTGATTCGCCGCGCCTTCGGTGTCGCCTGTCATCCTCGCGAGAACAGACCCTTGCCCCCACGTCAGGTGACGAGCTTCTTCTCCGGCCAACCTGACAACGCCGAACAATGACCGATCGCGGTTTGAGAGCACACGGGGCGTGGGGTAACGATCACAGATCAGTTCCCAAACCGGCTCCATGGTGGCATCGACCGTGAGTCGAATGGTTAAAGCCGGTTCGTGATCCGTCTCAGGCTCGTCATGCACCGAGCCGTCAACAGCCAATCCCCGGATGTACAAACCAAAGCGTTGATCGGAAAGTAGCGCTTTTGAAAGCTCAGCGATCGTCACTTCAATTTTGATGGGATTGAGGCTATTCCCTAGATGGAAATCAGATTCACTGAAAGTGATCCACCTTGGTGACAACGTCGCCTCGATGGCATCAAGCACGGTGGTCTTTGCGCTATCTCCAGGCCCAATGATGCAGCTCATTGCCTGTGAGCCAGGCTGCCAAGAAAGAGAACGGATACCCCGGAAGTTGTGTGCGACCAATTTCGCTATGCGCATCAATAGTTCCTTGGCGATGGAGCGATCCATTGGAGAAACCGTAGCTTCTGATGCCTAAAGTCAGGACGTCAAGCCATTAAGTAAGGATGGTGTAGCTCTGGCTCATCATCTTTCGTAGCACTTCCTGAACGGCTTGGCACACTGTCCAACCTCAGCCCCCCAGTCTGGAAGTAGATCAATCACATCAACTTCCAACTACGAAACGTATCCTCAAGACGACTCAACGGAATCAGCGGTGAGCGCCAAGCCTCCTGGGGCAGCCCTAGATCCAGCAGCAAATCCGGCAACGCTAGCAGCAAACGAGCATCCGCCCGTAAGCGATCGAAAAGCCATTCCGGATTTGCCCAATGAGCAAAATGAGCACAAACAACCGCCCAATCGACCGAACCTAATGGTTCCATTGCTGTTGGCCACCGGGTGCTTCGCACAATGCCTTCAATATCCAACAGCATCGGCGCAAGATCGTAAATGGGTGCAAAGCTCACTCGCTCTTTACTCCGAAGGATCGAGAGGTTTCCACAATGATTGTCGGTGTTCCCGACAATCAGATTTATCAAATCTCGCCGCAGGTATTCGCTAACCATGGTCGGTATTTCAGATGTTTGTCCAGCGGCAATCCATGCTTTCGCTAGCCGTTCTACGACGTCGACATGATCCATACGGACAACCGATTGGGTGATGCCACAGAGCGAGTACATTGACTCTACTGCGATACGCTCAATCCCGCCCGGAGAGACTTTGCGATCGAATCTTTGCATCCAAACACTGGGCACCTTCGCCGCTTCGTATGACAGCCCCTCGGCGGCGATCGTGTCGACCCCCAACTGGCCCAACGCGCGGTAAAAGCAGTATTCGGAATGCAGGATGTCTCGATCTAATTGGGTTGCTTTGTTACGCGGGAACTTAACGAACCAGTGTCGACATACATCTGCGTCGCGTACCGCTCCCTCGGGATAAAGCCGCCCCGAGGCATCCTCGACCAGCAGCATCTTTTGAGCTACACCCCCGGCCCCGAGCGCGCCGATTATTGGCCATCCCGATTCCCTGGCTTGGTCGAGAAAGCCCATACCTGCCTGAACAACCTCTGCTCGCGTAGCCCCACCAGTCACCTCGCTTGTGGGATACAGCGTTTTGCCCGAGCTTTTTACCCGCATGTGTCCAATGGGAGCAGCAGCGAATTGCTGCAACAGAAAGAGGTCAGTCGACATCCCTGGCGGTACTACCGCTCTAGACAATATGTGCCGGCGCGCAGCACCAGCCGGGATGATGTCGTGCAGAAAAGCTGGGGCGAGCTCTCGCCGAATATCCCATTCCAGAGGGCGATTCACACTGACAGTCGGCGCTTTAACCGTACCCAGCTGAATGTACTGATCTGCAAGATAGTCGGGCAGGTAGTGAGTGATGCACCGGCTTCGCAAGCTATCTTTAGGCGAATCGAAGCTGACCACCAGTGCGTCGTGCCAGTGGCCATCCGAATGAATTTGAAGCGTGATGGATTCCATACGTCTCGCCGGATTACCGAAGCCTCCCTGTGCATTGATCAATATGAGTCCCCAGCGTTTCTGGAGAAGGGTTAGGTACGCTGGACAGCTAGAAATAGTGTCTCGCTCAACGTTTCTGACTCAATCTAAGAGTGAGCCAGGCATTGCGCCCAAATAGGGAGCTTTCCCCAGCTCCCCGATAGATTACAAAACGAGCATTGACAAACTCTCATACAGAGCCGCTCTCGCCACTCGTTTTTTCGCATCAGTAATTTTAAAAGCACGTCACGTTTCAACAGCAAGCACACTCACGTAACTTTTCGCGCTGGAACCGGTCTCTTAAAAATTTCGAAAAAGAGAGTTGCGACCGTCATGGCTCCATTTTTATAATTAACTCATAACAAAAACAAGGAGAGCGCCATGAACTACAACTCTGCGAAATACATCAAGCAGTACAATAAAACCCTGAACGAACATTGCGATTGGGAAATCAAGCTATCGACCGACGAAGAACATAAGGATTCTTTTGCGGTATTTCATTTAAACACACACCCTGCAGAACAAGACACAGCTGTATTCATTGGTTATATCCCGATCGCTACACCAGTGGAGTCGCTCATTTGCTCCGAAGCATTCTGCTTCAACTATTGTCGACTAGGGATGGATATTGGACGAAAGACTCGAATTTACTTATTAGCAGATACTGGGGAGTTCGTCTTTGATGAGCAGACCCAAGAGCTTCTGAATAAACTCAAAATTCAAGCTACTGAAGGCTCAAATCCTAAATAACTGGCGCATCAGTTGACACTCGTTTTCCAGATGCATGATACGGGTGTTCAATCAGCCCCAACGCTTTGACCGCAGGCAAGCTGGCATGCTTGCGGGCACCACGACCGGCTAAGATGTAGAGGGTATCTTTGCTTTCAAAGACGCATTCTTCAAAGTCGCTTTGAAAATTGCTGAGAACACTATCGCCTGGTTGGAGTTTTTTACCACTGTCGAACACTACTGCTTGCGCATACAAAACGGTTGCCTCAAGGCCTTGTGCTTTGATCTTCCGATCTTGAGATTCCGGTAGCATGACATCCAACAGCAACCACTGCCTAACGATGCAGAATGGCTTTTCTGTGAAGTTAACGGTAGCCAGCTCGATCAACTCATCATCCTCAAGCCTTGAGCCACCCAGGACTCGTGCTGATCCGAATAGCAACTCACCTAGTAGCTCAACATCTGAAACAGCCATATTTCTCAATACCACCCTGATCTGCTCGTTCTTTCGATAGCCCAAGCAGATATTAATTTTTCTGCGTCGTTTTCGTTCGCACGCATTAGCTTCAACTTTCAACCAGAAATTTGTCTCCCGCTGATCGATCAGTGGTAAACGCGATTCATGTAAAGATTGCCCCCAGGAGGAACCCAGCTCACTACGACGTAGAGGCTACCACCGACAGTCTTGAACAACGAGTAGCCCTCGATGAAGAAAGCCTTTTGTATCCTTGATGTCCTGATACTGGCGCCTTCTCTAAATCGCCCCTTCTTATCACCAAACACCGTTCCCATGAGTATCGGTGGGGTATCAACGGCTGCTACTAGATAAGCCGTGATAGGCAATCCAAAATCGATTGCCATTGCCGCTGTCACTGCGGTGGGAATGCTCGGCAAAATCTCCAGATCACTCATCCCTGATCATCCAAAAGAGCTGACGCTGAGTCACCATGCCGCATATGTTTGTGTCTATTTTTATCATTCAAAATCACCAAGCTCTTCAGGTGTGATGCTGGCGTCCGCAAAATAGAATTGGGAATGAGCGTTTAGCGATGTACGCGCCAGAATTACTGAGGTCCTAAGTCGGCCGAATTCTCTTCAAACTGAAGGAAGGCTGATGACGAGATTGGAATCGAATCCCGTATTTTCATACGGGTAACCGCGAGGGTTAGAAACCACACGACATCGGCCCACTGTGACGTCAACTGAGCGATGGGTATGCCCAAAAATCCAAAGATCAGCTTTCTCAACCAGTGCATGCCAACGATTTGTGTAGGCAGCACATAGATGACCATCATGCTTTTCACCCGCTACTTCCGGGATTGGACAGTGGTGTGTGATAACGACAGTTTTCCCATCAAACGGTTTAACTAGTTCGCTAAACAAAAAATCATAGGCAATGTGGTTTCGCTTGATCACGTCTGCCGGGCGTAGCCGGCGAAACCTTTCTTCTGCTCGGATTACCACGAAATCATTCATCCAACGCCCGCACATCGTCGTCGCAGCTACAACGTCGCCGGTCGAAGAGAAATCCGTCCAGCCCGTCGTGACCAAAAAACGCGTTTGGTTGTAAATCCAAACCTGATTTTCCAATACGTGTACATGCGGTGCAGCGGCCTCTCGCATTTTGCGAAGCGTGTGGTCGATGTGGCCTTTGTAAAACTCGTGGTTGCCGCTGCAATAAATGACAGGACGGTTGAACGCCTTGTTTGCCCACTCCACACCTCGCGACTGAACGTCGATGTCTCCAGCCAACACGATAATGTCTGCATCTGTTTCCGGCGGCGAAAACAGGGCGAACTCGTTGTGCAAATCTGAGTAGATCAACATTTTCATGACTCTGCCCCAAAGAGCTTGCAGGCAGCCCCGTTCGACGATTAAGCGATATATTGGTAGCGATTAGCTCAAGATACTCAGTGCGCGTCCGAGCACAGGGATAACCAAGCAGTTCCTTGTTTGACTATACGACATTGTATGGAACTGAGCAAACCGGGCATACAGTCTTATTTTAGAGAATGCCCCAAATGCTCAGGCAATCCATCGCCGCTGCGTTGAGACACGTTCGCCAGCAACATCAGGTGCTGCTGACCGATCTGGAAGAAGGCGTAACCGCTTCCCACCTGAGTCGCATTGAGCGCTCAGAGCGTGGCGTTACAGTCGAAAAATTAGATCAAATCGCGCGGCAGTTGGGCGTTCATCCTCTGTCCATTCTTGCTCTTGCATACGGCGCCGAGGAAGTCGTGCGCCCTACCGAGCTACTGAAGTGTGTATCTAAAGAGGTGTCTGCCCTTGGCGGATTGATAGCCCCCCTCGTTGTCAAACCGGAAGACAGTCATTCCAGGGTCGCAGCTGCCGCAAAACGCCGTGAAGATGTGCAACGTTTAAAGGCTGAAGGGTTATCCAAGGCCGAGACTGCTCGAGTGCTGGCCATATCGAAACAAACGGTAGCGAGACATTGGTAGGCCTCGCGCTGCACCCATGACTTAGCCGAGGAGATATCGACTAGCGATCACTGGTCTCTAATCGCTCGGCGCAGTAAGCTCCTTCCCATAATAGCTAAACGCCACGTGAGATTAGGGATGATCGAATGCTAGATTCTCGTCGCTCAATGCCTGCTGTGCTGGATCGTCACATCGAGACAGAGGACCAGGACGCCTTTGGGCATCGGCACTACGCCCAAGCATTGCGCTGCTTGATCGAGGATGAAAATCACAAGCCCCCGTTCAGCATTGGTCTTTTGGGAGGTTGGGGCACCGGCAAAAGCTCGGTGAAAGAACTCTACACACGAGCTCTGAATGACGACACTTCAACCGTAGGCGGACGTCGACCACGCAGCCAACGCTTCAAAAGCATCACCTTCAACGCCTGGCGTTTCGGCGGGAAAGAACAGGACATCAAACGCGCATTGCTTCGTCATGTTTTCCTTGAGTTGGGCGGTAACGAAGGCAAGCTTCATGACGAGCTCTACCGAAATGTGACGCATACCGAATCGGTCACAAAATCGATAGGCACTTTGACCAAACAGCATCTGATCAGTTGGGCGGCTCCAGTGCCCGCCTTCGCGATCGCCTTCATCACCTACCTGCTCTTCATCGCGGCCGGCCTGAAATGGCTGCCACTTGATAATGGCCTCACTCAGTCATTTTTCATTGCAGCCGTCAGTGGCATCTATGCCTATCTGATCAAGGTCATGAAGCCATCGGCAGTCAACCCGTTCAACACCATCACCCGAGTGCACCTGCCCAGCGTCAACGCTGAGCAATACGAAGAGTTACTGCTCCAACAGCTGCGTGAGTTCAAACCCACCAAAGGCAACGCAGTGCCTTACGAACGCCTCGTCATATTTGTAGACGACCTTGATCGTTTATCGGCAGAGGAGATGGTCTTGGGCCTGGACGCCGTCAGAACGTTCATGGAGATCCCAACAGACAAGCTTCCTGAAAACCTGGGGCTCGTGTTCGTCATTTCCTGTGATGAAGGCAAAGTCGCTGATGCCCTTTCGCGCCGGCGCGGCAACCCCGAGCAACCTGGCTCCATTTTCAACCCCACTGATGCCAGGCGCTACCTCGACCGAATCTTCCAATTCAGGTTGGAAATCCCTCCACCGCCACGAAACGATATGCGCCAGTTTGCGCTTTCAAAGCTCAAAGCGTTCCCGGATCTTGTGAAGGAGATCGCGGACAAAGGTGCATCGGTTGAACAGGTCGTCGACCGCATGATTCACGCCAACGTTACCGACCCGCGCAACGCCCTTCAAATAGTCAACGCTTTCACACAAACCTGGTGGCTTGCCAAAACCCGAGAACTTGACGCAATTGGCAGTGAGCGCCCGGGTGGCCTGCATGAAGGCGCTGTCACCCACCACCCCATCGCGCTCGGTGCACTCAGCGCAGCCCGCGTCAGCTTTCCAGCATTCTATCGAGATCTGCAGGAAGACCCTCAGCTGCTGTTTCGCCTGACGAATCTCATGGTCAGACAGACACTCCTGAAAGATGAGCCTCTGGATTCCCACCACGTACTCAAGCGATACGTCGCAGAAGACAGTAGTGGAAAAACGATACTGGTGGAGGGATGCCGAGATCTGCGGCAGTTCCTGGCAAGCCTGGTGGGAACGCCTTGGCCAGAGTCACTGCAAAGCCTTTTATTGCTTACAGAGGATTCAGTGACCCGCCAATATGGCGGCCAAGCAACAAGAATCTACAGCTACCTGGTATCCGGGGATACTCAAGGCTTCCTGGAAGCCCTCTCCCCGCGCGCCAATGAGTACCTCAGCGATCAGGAAGTACAACTGCTGCATGGCATGCTCAGCGAGCTACATCGCACCGAAGAAGCCCTCAAGTTCAACGCCATGCGCGTGGTCGCGGATATTATTGACCGCCTGCCGCCACGTACCCGGAATTTGGTGCTCGGCATCCTGAGCAATGACATTGTGACATCCCCAGAACTCAGGTCACTGCTCGGCATTGAGAAAATTGGGCGAGTCACTGCCGTCGCCAACTCCGTCGACCAGCAACACATAGCGTCTGTCCTTATTGATGAACTGCTCACGAGTGGAAAAGTGAGCACAATGCGCCTGCCGACTGGCCAAACGCCCAATATGGACGAGGCGATTGGCATGGCCAAGGGAGCCGTCGAAATCGCCCTGTCCGTGCTGGCTGCGCATGGGTTACCGGCTCAAGCAAAAGAGTCGCTTTTGAAATGGCTGGCAGAGCGCACTGTCTCCGCTGCTGCTGGTTCAATTACGCTCCCCTTCATCGAACTACAACAGTGGGTTGATCGCTACGAAGCCTCATTACTGCCAGAAATCGGGGATGTCTATGTCGATCAGCTGACGACAGCGCTCCACCATTTTGAGGAAAAAGCGGGCGATGACATTGAGCCGCTCGACACTCTGGATATGCCACTGACCGCGACGCGAATAAACACCGTCTGGGAGCGCCTGGCAGGTGAGGGAGGAGAAAGTCGCGAGCGGCTGTGGGAGCAGATCACCCAGCTGTCTACCACGCGTGCCCCTGAGATGGCGGAATGTGTGATACAGGCCTTGGAGCGGTACATCTCCCATACTGATGACGAGCACTTACTGGAATGCCTGACCCGATTCAGCCGTCGAGTCGCTGAATTCAAAGAGGCACCACTCGACTACAAACGCGCATTTAGCTTGGTCGTTAACCTTGGCGCTGAGCGTCGAGCACACTTCAAACGAGAACACTATGAAGCTTATGCCGATTTTGCTGTCGCACTGAGTGAAATAGCCGACTGCGAACAAGATGCGGCCGAAGTCTTCCGCACCGTTGTCGCCCCTAAAATACCAGCAGTTAGCAGCGTGGCCAAAAGATGGATCAGCCACCCACTCGAACAAGTCCCAAGTGTATGTCGCATCGCGCTGTTCGAGGCATACGAGCATTTACCTGAAGAAGACCGACAAACACTCGCCGGCCATTTGACAGCGTTGACTACTCGTCCAGCACTCGATGACGAGGATGAATCACTTTACACGCAAGCTGCGACCCACATCCCTGAGCAGTATTGGAGCGAAAGTGCCCTTAAAGCCCATTTGGATAGTTTGCTGCCCATTCTGCTGACCAGAATCGACAGCTGGGATAGCTACCTGGCTCACGTGATCCCAGGGTTCTCACGGGTGTTCATCCATGCATCACAAGCCGTCCTTGGTCCATCGTTACAAAAGCTGTTCAGCACCTCCAGAACGGAAAAAAACACGCTTGAATCGCTGCACCGCTACTTCAAGGGACGCTGGCCGACCGTAGAGCAACTTCCAAATGGATACGCGCCGAACAGTCTCTTCATGGAAGCCTCACAGGTAGCCGTCGCATCGCCAGGCTTCGTCGGCCAGCACACGCTTGCCTCCATGGAAAGCATGCTGACGATGAGAATCGTGCCGGCCGATCTACACCCACAGTTGATCGAAACAGCGTGCGTGGTTTGGCGGCAGCAGCCCTCAGAAGCGGTAGAGTTTCTGAGTTCAGGCAACAAAGAAATGTCGGTCGCCCAGATCGCCGCTCTGTGTGAAGCCATCGATTTCAATACCCCATTGCAAGTCGACATGCTGGAGCACACCTGGAAAGCGTTGATCCCTGATTTAGCCATTTCGGATCGCACCGAAGCCACCAAAGCTGTATTGCTTAAAGGCTCGCTCGGCAATGTCAACGATCCTGACCTCGCCTTCAGCGTATGGTGCCGCGCCCTTCAGGGAGAAGCATTCGGTGAACTCAAGGCGCTGTTACTGGGCAACGAGATCAATGATGAACAGCGCAAGCGCGTGCTCGGCCACATCGTCCATGTCCATCAGGATGAGAAAGAATCGAGGGAGTTGCTGCAATTAGCAGTGCAGCTTCTCAAGTTCCCTGAAAGCCCACTCACGTGGGGAGCCGTCAACGCATTGCGCTCGGAGTTCAACAAACGTTTGACGACTCCAGAGCAAAGGCTGGCCTACGCCAAGCTCTTGCTGAGCGAGCTTGCGAATGCGGCGTCTGACACTGCGAAGGGATACATGGCTGGGTGGGCCAAAACGCTGGGTACCGAGGCGGTGTTGAAAGAAGTGAGGCCCGAGAATTTATCCGAGGGCGATATGAATATCATCAGTACCGCGTTCGGCCCGAGCCGCACCCTGGCGGGATTAACCAAGCGCTGGACGAATCAAAGGTAACGCTTGGCTGTCTCGTCAGTTCAAGGGCTATACGTTTTAGGCAGCCAATCATAAAAAGGATGTGAACATGATCATTTCTGAAGGTCAGTTGCGCGGGGCGTTCAAGGGATTCAAGAACACCGACACCGTCTTCGAATTCTATGGTGGTCGAAAATGGCGGCAAGCGGTTTATCAATACGAGTATTTCTACGCCTACATGCCACGAGCGAAGGTAGTCCAGGAGGGAGGGGCTTATGTGCTCAAGGTGGAAGGGATGGCTCGCAGCGTGAATGTCATCCCCGCTTGATCGAGAAACACCGCGAAGATTGAAAGTAAAGCTTGGATTAGCATCGTGGGCAATCTAATGGCCCCTGATTGCTTAGAAACCCTAAAGTTTAAAAATTTCGAGCCGTTATTCTTTATGAAGACCTTTTATCACGTGTACTCACCACACTTATTGGATACTCATTGATAACAGGGATCCGCCCTCATTTCACCTTAAGGAGCAACGCGCCTTCATTCGATGCAGGTGCAGATCTATGAAACTCATCCAATCCATGGTTTTATTGCTTGCAGCATTGACCGTCACCTCCGCTAATGCAGATTCCACTCTTGCTCAACAGTCTGAGGCTCTCAGGTTAATCCGTGAAACCGCCAAAGAATTTTGTAATGAGGCACAAACAACTGGTTCTAGTCATGAAGCCAAAATCAAGGGTTCAATCGAGTTAAAATTAGGCGCACTCGTCAAAAAATTGGGCGATGGTAACGCTTCGCTGGCGGCTGACTATTCGCAGGACTCCTTCGTTGGCGTACTTCGCAGTCAGGTGTTCGATAGCATCAAAGAAGCAAACAACTGCCGTAAAGAAGTGCTTGAATTGCTGATCGACCGGCTACTACCTATTGACAACAAACCCAACAAAACCGTCATTGAAAACTCAAATTCGTACGGTTCATCACCGCAGGATGCATATCTAATAGCGACTCATCCCACCAAGGTTTCTGTGAAGAACGTAACTATTCTTAGCTTTATTTATGACGACGCTGCTAATTTTTTGAGCGCGTCATTAGAGAATAAATCCGACATCCCAGCTCAAAATGTCCTGATTGACTTAATCCGCGAAAAAAAGGGAACACCTTTAACGAAATCTCAAATATATCCTGTCAAAAAAAGCAAGTATTACCTGGCCTCTGGGCCCGGCGGAATCACCATACCAGCCAATTCAATCTCAGACTTCCCTTTTATCTCCGTAGCGCAACTGGCTGAATTATTGGGTGCGAAAAATGATAACTACTGTTTGTATGATGCGTCGCCTGAGCCAATTGACGTGATGAAAAAAAATTCCGGATTACTTGAGTCTCTTGAGCACATGCCGCCAGAACTCCAAGGCATTCAACCCTCAACACAACAAGTTAGCCTGAGACTTCGAATCAAATATCAAACCATTTTCAAACAAACCGTGACCAACTATGTGATGGTGTTCGCTCACTTTACCGAAAAAGGCAGTAAGGGTTGGATTTGGTACCCAAGCACAAAAAAGGTCGGGCCAGTGCAATGCATCAGTGCTTAAACCCCAGTCGCTTTTTGCATTAGCTTACTGAGGAAAAAACGATCAATGACTGCATCCCACAAGTAAATTGAGAGTTAAGCCGCTGGGTTTGAGAGGGTGCTTAACGTTTCGGGCTCAAAAAGCCGCTGGAACCATCTGGCAGCTCATTACTCACTCGATCCAAACCCATACCAGCCCATCTCGGCAAAGCCGCCTGTATTACAGTCCTAGGTCCTCAGCCAGCGTCAGCTCCCAGATGACCTCACTGCCCTCTATAGCCAAGAGCTCCCTCATCTGATCAGTCAAATCGGCCCAGCCTAAACCTGACTGATCGCTCCAGGGGTAGTCCAAATCCACCAGGCACTCTCTGACCCGCTCTCGGACTAATCGAGAAAGTACTTTCATCACAGAGTGATCTTTTTCGGGGCATTCTTCCCGAATACCGTCACCACCATCGGTAAGGACAAGATCGTCACGCATCTGCCTCAAAGAAAATTGGCCTGAGAACAACATAGCGCGTAGGTGTGCCTCAATCGCTGACTCACTAAAGAAGCCCCTTTCAGCATCCCAAATAACACAGACTTTTTCATACCCGAAACCTGAAGCGCACGCCAAACACGCGTAGATCCGGTCAGGCTCCGCTCGCATCAAAAAATCGAAGCCATAGACCCTTGCGTCTTTGTACGGAAAAAATGCAGGCGAGCGACCATAAATCCTTACGTACCTTTTCCTAGCCTTCACTTGCTCACCTCATCACTACCCTATTGACATCAGGTCGCGTGCGAAGCCTAAGGTATTCTTAAGTTTAGGAATAGATGAGCAGATCACGAAACGGGAACGACAGGTATGCGAAGGACGTGCCGGCGTAAGGGCATTGAAACCAAAATGTAAACGTGGAAAGGCCCGGTTTTATTGGGGCTCAGGGCAAGCGGGAGATACGCCGCCGAGCAGATCCAAGCCTCTAGGTTTACATTTGCCTATCTGAAAATAAAATTTAGGAGGGGGTTTACATTTTAGGAGCGACGGGTGTTAAACTGAAGGCACGAAACAAATTCTCTTCTTCCAGAACACTTGTAGAACAAGGGTTCTAGGCCAAAAGATAGGAATCGGCGGGTGAGCAGATTAGTTGTTTACCTTGAATTTGATTCCGAATTAAGACGTAGGTAAAACGATCGCACAACACCACGGCACCACGGGCCAATGCCGGGCGAATCACCTCGGCCAGGTGCTGGGCGCGCGCAGCGAACACCAACAGCAACTCGGTGTCCGGATTCATCACTTCGTCGACCGGCGCCAGCAACACTTCGCGAATGCGCTCGGCCAGAGGCGTGCCACCGGGTTCACGGGTCAGCACCACCTCGATACCAGCGACGCGCAGGCGCTCGGCGAGGTATTCGCGATTGGTGCTCTTGCCCGCGCCTTCCGGGCCTTCCAGCGTAATAAACAAGCCAGTCACAGGCAGTCCTTAGTCAGAGTCATTGCGGGCCTTGCGGTGCGTTTGCTTCCGGCTCGGGGACGGAAGCAGGCTCAGGTTCAGGCGCAGGTTCTTGCGGTTGTACCGGCGGCAGAACCTCGGGCGCGGTATTGGGCGAAGCGGCCGGGATCGGTGCCTGGTCCTGTTCAGCCTGAGATTCGGGAGCTGGTGTCTGCGGAGGTTGAGATGGCGGCGCCAGCGCTTCCACAGACTGGGATTCCTCAACCGGGGTTTGCGTTGTCTCGGATGCATCGACCGGCGCCGGACTGGAGCGATAATCGGCGCGGCGCTTGAGTTGGAACTCTCGCACGGCGTTGTTATGAGCGTCCAGGTCATCGGAGAACACATGGCTGCCATCACCACGCGCCACGAAATAGAGGCTGTTGCCCGCCACCGGATTCAGCGCCGCGTGAATCGCTTCGCGGCCGACCATCGCAATCGGGGTCGGCGGCAGGCCGGCAATCACATAGGTGTTGTAAGGCGTCGGTTCCTTGAGATGGGCGCGGGTCAATTTGCCGCTGTATCGATCACCGAGGCCATAGATCACTGTCGGATCGGTTTGCAACAGCATGCCGATCGCCATGCGCCGCACGAACACGCCGGCAATTTGCCCACGCTCCTGTGGCACGCCGGTTTCCTTCTCCACCAGCGAGGCCATGATCAGCGCCTGGTAGGGCTCGGTGTACGGCACGTCGGCCGAGCGCTGGTTCCATTCCTTGGCCAGCACTTCGTCGAGGCGATCGTAGGCCGTTTTCAGCAACTCGGCATCGGTCATGCCACGCACGAAACGGTAGGTGTCGGGGAAGAATCGCCCCTCAGGGAAAATCCCGGCATGGCCGAGCTTGTCCATGACCTGGGTGTCGCTCAAACCGTTCAGGGTATGTTCGAGCTTCTCCTCTTTGGCCAGGGCCGCACGGACTTGATGAAAGGTCCAGCCTTCGACCAGGGTCACGCTGTACTGCACCATTTCCCCACGCTTCCACAGGTCGATCAGACCTTCGACGGTCATGCCGGGAAGCATGCGGTATTCGCCGCTGTGCAGGGGCTGCTTAGGCAGGTTGAAGCGCCAGTAAACCCGCAGCCAGAAAGCGTCCTTGATGAGGCCATCGGCTTCGAGTCGCAGGAAGGTACGGTTGGGCGTGGTGCCTTTGGGCACCTCCAGCAGTTCTTCCTGAGCAATGTTCAGCGGCTGCACCAGCGCCGAATGAATTTTCCAGGCGCAAGTGCCCAACATCAGCCCCGCCAGAACCAGTCCGGTTTCCAGCAGCAGCAAGAATTTACGTCTCACGTATCAAGCATCCAGTAGCGCACAGGCAATGGTTTGGAGTTTACGGGTGAGCGGCCCAACCGGCCAGCTCAGTGCGGCATAGGCATGCACCGGCCAAACGCCATACACGCTGTTGCAGACAAAGACTTCGTCAGCCCATTGCAGCTGTTCGAGCGTGATATCGGTGATTTGCGTGGCAATACCCAGTGACTCGGCTTGAAACAATAATTCGGCACGCATCACCCCCGCCACGCCACAGCGCTTGAGGTCTGCCGTGACGAGCACGCCATCGCGCACCAGGAACAGGTTGCTGAACACACCCTCGATCACCCGACCGGCCTGATCGAGCATCAAGCCTTCGGCATGTTCAGTGTCTTGCCACTCGGAGCGGGCGATGACCTGCTCCAGTCGGTTCAAATGCTTGAGACCTGCAAGCAGCGGCTGTTTGGACAACCGGGTCGTGCATGGAAACAGGCGAATGCCTTGCTCGGCATGAATCGCGGGATAAGCAGCGGGTGGATTGCCTTGCAGGATACGCCGGGCCTGAGCCGATGGATCAGGGGCATAACCGCGCAGACCGTCGCCGCGAGTAAGGATAAGCTTGAGTACCCCCTCACCCAGTGCGGCAGCGTAGGCCACCAGCTCGTTGCGGATCAGCCCGGGATCGGTAGCGATGGCCAGGCGCGAACAACCCTCTGCCAGACGCGACAGATGCCGGTCCAGCAACAGCGGTTTCCCGCCGCGCACGGCAATGGTCTCGAACAGACCATCGCCGTAAGCCAGGCCGCGATCCTTCAGCGACAAAGCGTCAGCCGGCTGACCGTCGACCCAGCTGTCCATCAGCCTGCGAACCGACGGAACACCAGCGAACCGTTGGTACCGCCAAAACCGAAGGAGTTGGACAGGACTACATCGATATCCATGTTGCGCGCGGTGTGCGGCACGAAATCGAGATCACAGCCTTCGTCCGGCTCATCAAGGTTGATGGTCGGTGGCGCGACCTGACTGTTGATCGCCAGCACGCTGAAGATCGCCTCGACCGCACCCGCCGCACCCAGCAGGTGACCGGTCATCGACTTGGTCGAACTGACCGCCAGCTTATAGGCGTGATCGCCAAACACCGATTTGATGGCATTGGCTTCGGCGAGGTCGCCCGCAGGAGTCGAAGTACCGTGGGCGTTGATGTACTGCACTTGATCGCCATTGACCTTGGCATCGCGCAAGGCATTGGTGATGCAACGTGCAGCACCCGCGCCATCGGCAGGCGGAGAAGTCATGTGGTAAGCGTCGCCACTGGTACCGAAACCGATCAGCTCGGCATAAATGGTCGCGCCACGGGCCTTGGCGTGTTCAAGTTCCTCCAGAACCAGGGCACCTGCGCCATCGGACAGTACGAAGCCATCACGGCCCTTGTCCCATGGACGGCTGGCGCGGGTCGGCTCGTCGTTGCGCGTGGACAGTGCGCGGGAGGCACCGAAGCCGCCCATGCCCAGGCCGCAGGCCGCCATCTCGGCACCGCCGGCAATCATGACGTCGGCTTCGTCGTACATGATGTTGCGGGCCGCCATGCCGATGCAGTGTGTACCGGTGGTACATGCCGTGGCGATGGCGTAGTTAGGCCCCTGTGCACCCAAGTGGATGGACAGGAAACCGGAAATCATATTGATGATCGAGCCTGGCACGAAAAACGGAGATATCCGTCGCGGGCCAGTCTCATGCAACGTGCGGCTGGTTTCTTCGATATTGGTCAGACCGCCAATACCCGAGCCCATGGCGACGCCTATGCGCTCGCGGTTGGCGTCGGTAACTTCCAGACCGGCGTTACGTACCGCCTGAAAACCTGCGGCCAGACCGTACTGAATGAACAGGTCGAGCTTGCGAGCTTCCTTGACCGACAGGTATTCCTCGACATTGAAGCCCTTTACCGAGCCGCCAAAACGGGTGGAATAGGCAGAAAGGTCGGTGTGTTCGATCAGACCAATGCCACTGCGGCCAGCCAGAATGCCCTGCCAGCTGCTCGGCACATCCGTGCCCAGTGGCGACAACATACCCATACCGGTGACTACGACGCGTCTACGCGACACAGCACTCTCCTTTTTTCAAATGACGACTTTGCATCAGGCCTAAAGAAAAAACCGCACGCCATGTGGCAGTGCGGTTTTTTCCATGACAGCGAGCAACGATTACAAACTATTACGCCTGGTGGGCAGTAACGTAATCGATAGCAGCTTGTACAGTAGTGATCTTCTCAGCTTCTTCGTCAGGGATTTCGGTCTCGAATTCCTCTTCCAGAGCCATCACCAGCTCAACGGTGTCAAGGGAGTCAGCACCCAGGTCTTCAACGAAGGAAGCAGTGTTGACCACTTCTTCTTCTTTAACGCCCAGTTGCTCGGCAACGATTTTCTTGACGCGCTCTTCGATGGTGCTCATACCTTGTTTTCACTCCTAATGGACAAATTCAGGCAGCTGGCCAGTGGGTAAGTGTATAGAAAGACTTTTCAGCTTTTCAACTGAAAGCTTCACTCCTCAAACCCGGTGACCCTCTGCCTATAAATAGATTGCAGCTTTATAACGGATTTTAGACAGCTCGTATGACATTTTTTTGAAGCAATCCGTCACATTTAACTTACATGTACATCCCGCCGTTCACCGGGATTGTAGCCCCGGTCACGTAGGCTGCACCGTCGGATGCAAGAAAAGCGACCACGGACGCGATCTCTTGAGCTTGCCCCAGACGACCCAGCGGAATCTGCGTCTGCAAGGCTTCACGCTGCGCTTCCGGCAATTCGCGAGTCATATCGGTGTCGATGAACCCTGGGGTTACCGAGTTGACCGTAATAGAACGCGAACCGACTTCACGCGCCAGCGCACGGCTGAAACCTTCCAGACCGGCCTTGGCGGCGGCATAGTTTACTTGGCCTGCGTTGCCCATGGCACCCACAACCGAACCAATACTGATAATTCGTCCCCAACGGGCTTTGGTCATCCCGCGCAAAACGCCCTTGGACAGGCGATACAGACTGTTCAGGTTGGTATCGACGACGTCATACCATTCGTCGTCTTTCATGCGCATCATCAGGTTATCGCGGGTGATGCCGGCATTATTCACCAGAATCGCCGGAGCACCGAACTGCTCCTGAATGCTTGCCAACACAGCCGATACGGACTCGTCGCTGGTGACATTGAGCTCCAGGCCAGTGCCTTGAATGCCGTGTTCCTTGAGGGTGGCGGCAATGCGCTCGGCCCCCGAGGCGGAGGTCGCAGTGCCAACAACGATGGCGCCCTGACGACCCAGTTCCAGGGCGATAGCCTGGCCGATACCGCGGCTTGCGCCGGTGACCAGTGCAACTTTACCTTGCAGACTCATGCAAGTTTCTCCTGATTCAGGCCAGCGCTGCGCGGGCGGCAGCGAAAGCGTCTGGGGTATTGAGGTTGGAAGTCGATACGCCATCGGCGCAACGTTTGTTCAGACCGGCCAGCACTTTACCCGGGCCGCACTCGACCAGATTGGTCGCGCCCTTGGCTGCCAGCGCCTGGACCGACTCGACCCAGCGTACAGGCTTGTAAAGCTGTTCAAGCAGATCGCGCTTGAGGGTTTCCAGATCGGCTGGCACATCAGCACTGACGTTCTGTACCACAGGAATCTGCGGTGCCTGCCAGTCGATCGCAGCGATCGATTCAGCGAAACGCTCGGCGGCCGGACGCATCAGCTCGCAATGAGACGGCACGCTGACCGGAAGCGGCATGGCGCGCTTGGCACCACGAGCCTTGCAGCCTTCGATGGCACGCTCGACCGCAGCCTTGGCACCGGCAATAACCACCTGACCCGGAGAGTTGAAGTTGACGGCACTGACCACTTCGCCTTGCGCCGCTTCGGCACAGGCTGCCAGAACATCAGCATCGTCCAGACCGAGGATGGCGGCCATGCCACCCTGCCCGGCCGGCACGGCTTCCTGCATCAGCTGACCACGACGCTCGACCAGTTTCACCGCATCGCCCAGGCTCAGACTGCCTGCCGCGACCAGCGCGCTGTATTCGCCCAGGCTGTGACCGGCTACATAAGCCGGGCGCGCGCCACCTTCCGCCAGCCACAGGCGCCACAAGGCGATCGAGGCGGTCAGAATGGCCGGCTGGGTTTTATCGGTTTGATTGAGTTGCTCTTCCGGCCCTTGCTGGGTCAGTGCCCACAGGTCGTAACCCAAAGCATCGGAAGCTTCTTTGAATGTTTCGAGGACAACCGGATGTTGCGCGCCCAACTCGGCCAGCATGCCGAGGGACTGCGAACCTTGTCCCGGAAAGACGAATGCGAGGGAAGCAGACATGTAACAAGCCCCTAATGATCTTGTCGTCGGAGAGTTGACGTCCCGCTTTGGGGGACGCAAGAAACTGACAGTTGGATGGCCAATTGAACTGAGCGGTCACATTTAAGCATTGTCCGACGAAAACGCCTAAAGCAACAAATCCTCCAGACGACCGTGAATGCGTTCCGGCAGGTTTTCCTGTATCTCGATCAAGGCACGGGAAATTGCACTCTGAAACCCCTGCACCCCGGCAGAACCGTGGCTTTTTACCACAATGCCCTGCAAACCGAGGAAACTCGCGCCGTTATGCCGCGCGGGCGCCAGATCGGCTTGCAGGCGCTTCATCAACGGCAGGGCTAGCGCGCCGACCATGCGCGACGGCAGGCTTTTCTTGAATAGCGCTTCGATACGCCCGGCAATCATGGTCGCCAACCCCTCACTGGATTTGAGCAGGATGTTGCCGACAAACCCGTCACACACCACGACATCCGCCTCACCACGGTATAAACCGTCACCTTCGACGAAACCGATGTAGTTGATACCACGAGCACGTTGCAGCAAGGTTGCGGCGAGCTTCACTTGCTGATTGCCCTTGATGTCTTCGGTACCGATGTTCAACAACGCCACGCGCGGACGCACGATACCCAGGGTTTCTGCGGCAACCGAGCCCATCACCGCAAACTGCAACAGGTGCTCGGCGCTGCAATCGACATTGGCGCCCAGATCGAGCAACTGGCAATAACCCTTCTGCGTCGGGATCGCCGCGACCATGGCCGGCCGGTCGATCCCCGGCAAGGTCTTGAGTACGAATCGAGACAACGCCATCAGCGCCCCGGTATTGCCGGCACTGACACAAGCCTGGACCTTGCCCTCGCGCAACAACTCAAGCGCCACGCGCATCGAAGAGTCTGGCTTGCCGCGCAGGGCCTGGGCAGGTTTTTCATCCATGGTGATGACTTCGGATGCCGGTGCAATCGACAGGCGCGAGCGATCCACAGCCGATTGGCCAGCGATCAATTCTTCAAGGAGGGAGGGTTGACCGACAAGGGTCAGGTGCAGCGAGGGGGTAGCAGACAGGCAAGCAAGGCTGGCCTGAACAATGCTGCGGGGACCGAAGTCCCCGCCCATTGCGTCAATCGCGATGACTTGAGCGGACAAGTGATTACTCGTCAGCGCCCTTGTCGATCACTTTACGGCCACGGTATACGCCTTCTGGCGATACGTGGTGACGCAGGTGAACTTCACCAGTGGTTTTTTCTACAGACAGGGTGCTAGCCTCGAGAGCGTCGTGCGAACGGCGCATGTCACGGGCAGAGCGGGATTTTTTGTTCTGCTGAACAGCCATAATTGATTAACTCCTAAACGTTTGGGTCACGCTTTAACTGCGCCAATACACTGAACGGGTTGGACCGCGTTACCTCGTCCTCGCTCGGTTCGGGCTCATCTGCTCCCGCCGGCTGCTGGCATTCTTCCGGATGATGAGCAGGCACAATGGGCAAGGCGAGCAGAAGCTCCTCCTCGATCAGTGACTGCAGATCCAATGGATCTTCGCCCAGTTCCAGCACGTCATAACCTTTCGGCAACGACTGGGTATTCGCACCCTCCTTCACCACAGCATAACTGCATTCGCTATGGATCGGCAGGGTGACCAGCTCAAGACAACGCTGGCAAACCATTTTGACTTCAGTGTCGATAAAGCTGTGGATGACCACAGATTTACGTTCATCTCGTTCAAAAACGAATTTAGCCTGCACCGTACCGACATTGTCGGAAAGCGGGTCGCAGAGTCTCTCCAAATCGGCCAGCAGCATTTCACCTTGAAGGGTGGTGCCACGGTCAGCCAATTTGCGCGGGTCAACGTGAGGTGGAATCGGGTCATTCAACATAGGCGCAGCATTATAGGGATGCACCCGCCCATGTCAAAGGAAATTCAGCCCTGTCCGTCACTTGCAAGCCTCCGCTAGAATCCTCGCCTGCCCTCTGGAGATACCCATGCTGCCTTTATTACTCGCTTCCGGCTCGCTCTATCGCCGGGAATTGCTAGCCCGCCTGCAACTGCCGTTCACCTGCAGCTCGCCGGATATCGACGAAAGTCATCGCCCGGGCGAGTCCGCCGTTGATCTGGTCAAACGCCTCGCCGAGGAAAAAGCACGAGCACTGGCCGGCAACCATGACGCCCATCTGATCATCGGCTCCGACCAGGTCGCCGTGCTCGGCGACAGGATCATCGGCAAACCCCACACCTTCGAAAAGGCCCGTGAGCAGCTGCTGGCCTCCAGCGGCGCCAGTGTCACCTTCCTGACCGGCCTGGCCTTGCTCAACAGCCGGACCGGCCACTGCCAGGTCGACTGCATTCCCTTCACCGTGCACATGCGCACACTCGACACCGCACGCGTCGAGCGCTATCTGCACGCAGAACAACCCTACGATTGCGCTGGCAGCTTCAAGGCGGAAGGCCTGGGGGTGAGCCTGTTCCAGAGCACTGAAGGCCCTGATGCCACCAGCCTCGTCGGCCTGCCGCTGATCCGCCTCGTAGACATGCTATTGATCGAAGGCGTGCAAATCCCCTGAAAAGCAAAAGATCGCAGCCTTCGGCAGCTCCTACGATGGACGCGAATCCCTGTAGGAGCTGCCGCAGGCTGCGATCTTTTCTGCAACCGGACCGTTAACGCAACGATGGACCGTTAAACCCCATCCACATCGCCAAATGCTCAGCCACGCTGGCTCCGAGCTTTTTCGAGAAGCGATCGAACGGCGACTCCTGAACAGTGAAGTCCACCAGCTCTTTTTCGCCGATGACATCCCGCGCAACATAACTGGCATTGCCCAGACCATCGATCAGCCCCAGCGGCAACGCCTGTTCGCCGGACCAGACCAGCCCGGAGAACAGCTCCGGATGCTCCTTGTCCTTCAGGCGTTCGCCACGACCCTGCTTGACGCTGTTGATGAACTGCTTATGGGTCGTATCCAGCACCCCTTGCCAGAAGGCGGTTTCTTCAGGCTTCTGTGGCTGGAACGGATCGAGAAACGATTTGTGCTCGCCGGAATTATAGGTACGGCGCTCGACCCCCAGCTTCTCCATGGTACCGACAAAGCCGTAACCGGCCGCCGTCACACCGATAGAGCCCACCAGGCTCGCCTTGTCGGCATAGATCTGATCAGCTGCACTGGCAATGTAATAGGCACCCGAAGCGCCGAGATCGGAAATTACCGCGTACAACTTGGTATCGGGATGCAATCCACGCAGACGGCGGATTTCGTCATAGACATAACCCGACTGCACCGGACTGCCGCCCGGACTGTTGATACGCAGAATGACGCCCTTGACCTTCTCGTCATCAAAAGCAGCCCGCAGACTGCCGACGATGTTGTCCGCACTGGCCGGCTCCTTGTCGGCGATCATGCCGTTCACGTCAATCAGCGCGGTGTAGTTGCCGCTGCGTGCAGCCACTTTTTCCATGTCCATCAACGGCGAGAACAGCGCCAGCGCAATAAACAGGTACACAAAGGTCAGCAGCTTGAAGAAAATCCCCCAGCGGCGAGACCGGCGCTGCTCCTGTACACCGGCCAGCAGTGTCTTTTCCAGCAGCTTCCAGCTCTTTTCGTCACCGTTCTCTGCGCTCGCCTTGGCGGGCGCTTTCCATTCGTCGGCCATACCATCTACCCCAGCAAAAACCTATTAAGCCCGCTGACTGAGCCAGGCATGCAATTCTGAAAAGCGATCAATGGCCAGCCGCGGCTCGAACAACTTCAGCGCTTCGATCGACTGGGCGCCATAGCTGACAGCCACCGAGTCCATGCCGGCATTGCGCGCCATCTGCAAATCGAAGGACGAGTCGCCGACCATCAACGCCTGGTCCGGGCGAACGTCGCAATGGGCAAGGATCTGTTCAAGCATCAGCGGATGTGGCTTGCTGGCAGTCTCGTCGGCCGCGCGAGTGATGTCGAAGTAACCTTCCCAGCCGTGGGATTTCAGCACCCGATCCAGCCCACGACGCGCCTTGCCAGTCGCGACAGCCAGATGATAACCCTCGGTTCGAAACGCTTCGAGCGACTCGACTACACCCTCGAACAACGGCGAAGGCACTGCCTCTGACGCGATGTAATGATCCGCATAGTGCTGACGAAACGCCACCAGCTCTGCATCACCGATTTCGGGATACAACGTTCGGATCGCCTCCGGCAGCCCCAGGCCGATGATGCCCTTGACGGCGAAATCATCACGCAACGGGAAACCGGATCGTTCGGATGCCACGTGCATCGCTTCGACAATCCGACCAATGGAATCGGCCAACGTGCCATCCCAATCGAAGACCAGCAGTTTGTAATCAGATGGGTGCACTCAGGCGCTCCACGGTTTTTGCCCACATTTCATCGACAGGCGCCTGAAGCTTCAGCTCGCCACCATCGGGCAGCGGCACGGTCAGCATGTAGGCGTGCAGAAACAGCCGCTTACCACCCAGATCACGGATTTCCTTGCTGAAATCGTCATCGCCGTACTTGGTGTCGCCGGCGATGCAGTGCCCGGCGTGCAGGGTATGGACGCGAATCTGGTGGGTTCGACCGGTGATCGGCTTGGCCTCGATCATGGTGGCAAAGTCGCCAAAGCGACGCAGGACCTTGAACACGGTCACAGACTCCTTGCCCTCCTCCTCGTCGACCTCGACCATACGCTCACCGGAGCGCAGATTGCTCTTGCCCAGCGGCGCGCGGACCTGTTTGATCGAAGAAGCCCAATTACCACGAACCAGCGCCATGTAGCGCTTATCGACGCCATCGCCGCGCAGCGCTGTGTGCAAGTGACGCAGCATGCTGCGTTTTTTGGCAATCATCAGCAGGCCGGAGGTGTCCCGATCCAGGCGATGGACCAGTTCAAGCTCCTTGGCGTCAGGGCGCAACTGGCGGAAGGCTTCGATCACGCCGAAGCTCAGGCCGCTGCCGCCATGGACCGCGATCCCGGCGGGCTTGTTGATCACGATCAGCGCCTTGTCTTCATAGACAATCGAGGCTTCGAGCCGCTGCAACAGCCCTTGGGCCAGGGGCACCGGCTCGTCACGCTCAGGCACGCGAACCGGCGGCACGCGCACGATATCGCCCGCTTGCAGCTTGTATTCGGGCTTGATCCGGCCCTTGTTCACACGCACTTCGCCTTTGCGCAAAATGCGGTAAATCAAGGTCTTGGGCACGCCTTTGAGCCGAGCGAGAAGGAAGTTATCAATACGTTGGCCGGCATATTCCGGTGAGACCTCAAGCAGTTGTACGCCTGGAGTCGAGGGGGCAGTAGTCGTCATGGCGCGGATGATATCAATTTTTTATGGAATTGAAGCACTTAATCATTACTGCTATAGTCGCGAACGCCGCCAAAAGCGGCCTGGACAGCGGACCAACGGTCAAAAACCGGCCCTGACCAACGCAATTCACCAGGACGCGAGGCCGTCCTACGGGGCTTTAGCTACGTAACGGTGGAGTTTGCAGGTGTA
Source organism: Pseudomonas sp. SDO5532_S415 (assembly GCF_054071155.1). NCBI lineage: Bacteria > Pseudomonadati > Pseudomonadota > Gammaproteobacteria > Pseudomonadales > Pseudomonadaceae > Pseudomonas > Pseudomonas sp. SDO5532_S415. Next base: position 232,412 of record NZ_JBSVWS010000001.1, read on the forward strand.
ACGAGCGCAGGTGACATGAGGCCTGAATCACGCCGCAAAGCAGAGTTTTTCACTCGCCACGCGAGCCATATTCACGGCCAGTTCACAAAGTGCAGTCAGCTGCGAATGACCCCGAGCGAACGCTTCGGAAACAAACGCCTAAATTAGCCATGATGCGTGACCTCCCCTTTCGGAGCTCACGGTAAATGCCAACCCGCTGCGGATTCTGCGCGCGGCAGCACCCGAATTATCAGGGATACGTGTAGGGTGGAGATGCACAACCGCTGGACTGTGTAGCAATAGGCTTTATCAAGACGCTTCATCTCGTCCACAGCCGCCGGTTGATTCCTCCTCCTGACTGAGTGCTTAAGTAGCCACAGCAAGCAGGACGCGTACGTCGCGATGCAGGCCCACATTGGCCGGACATCGCTGGACACGGGAATGGCCAACCACTCCCGACGCACCTGACACCGACCGTGAGAAGTCGTGTGTGCCGAACGCCGTTTCCGGCAGCCCGGAAACCGACGGTACTACATGAAAAGAATGCTGATTAACGCAACTCAACCTGAAGAGTTGCGTGTTGCACTGGTAGATGGCCAGCGCCTCTACGACCTGGACATCGAATCCGGTGCACGCGAGCAGAAGAAGGCCAACATCTATAAAGGCCGGATTACTCGCATCGAACCAAGCCTTGAAGCTGCCTTTGTCGATTTTGGCTCTGAGCGCCACGGCTTCCTGCCCCTCAAAGAAATCTCCCGCGAATACTTCAAGAAGGCCCCCGAAGGCCGCGTCAATATCAAGGACGTCCTGAGCGAAGGCCAGGAAGTCATCGTGCAGGTCGAAAAAGAAGAGCGTGGCAACAAGGGCGCTGCCCTGACCACCTTCATCAGCCTGGCCGGTCGTTACCTGGTACTGATGCCGAACAACCCGCGTGCCGGCGGTATTTCCCGTCGCATCGAAGGTGAAGAGCGTAATGAACTGCGTGAAGCCCTGAACGGTCTGGTTGCCCCGGCCGACATGGGTCTGATCGTGCGCACTGCCGGCCTGGGCCGCAGCAGCGAAGAAATGCAGTGGGACCTCGATTACCTGCTGCAACTCTGGACCGCCATCAAAGAAGCGTCGCTGGATCGTTCCGCGCCATTCCTGATCTACCAGGAAAGCAACGTGATCATCCGCGCCATCCGCGATTACCTGCGCCAGGACATCGGCGAAGTGCTGATCGACAGCGTCGAAGCCCAGGACGAAGCCCTGACCTTCATTCGCCAGGTCATGCCGCAGTACGCCAGCAAGATCAAGCTGTACGAAGACAGCGTTCCACTGTTCAACCGCTTCCAGATCGAAAGCCAGATCGAGACCGCCTTCCAGCGCGTCGTCGAACTGCCTTCCGGCGGCTCCATCGTGATCGATCCGACCGAAGCCTTGGTGTCCATCGACATCAACTCGGCGCGCGCCACCAAAGGCAGCGACATCGAAGAAACCGCCCTGCAGACCAACCTTGAAGCCGCCGAAGAAATCGCCCGTCAGTTGCGCCTGCGCGACATCGGCGGCCTGATCGTCATCGACTTCATCGACATGACCCCAGCCAAGAACCAGCGCGCCGTGGAAGAGAAAGTCCGCGAATGCCTGGAAGCCGACCGCGCTCGCGTGCAAGTCGGCCGTATCTCGCGCTTCGGCCTGCTGGAAATGTCCCGTCAGCGCCTGCGTCCATCCCTGGGTGAAAGCAGTGGCATCGTTTGCCCTCGCTGCAGCGGCACCGGCATCATCCGTGACGTTGAATCGCTGTCGCTGGCGATCCTGCGCCTGATCGAAGAAGAAGCCCTGAAAGACCGCACTGCCGAAGTGCGCGCCCAGGTGCCGATCCCGGTCGCAGCATTCCTGCTCAACGAAAAACGCAACTCGATCACCAAGATCGAACTGCGCACCCGTGCCCGCATCGTCATTCTGCCGAACGATCACCTCGAAACGCCGCACTTCGAAGTTCAGCGCCTGCGCGATGACAGCCCGGAAGCTGCCACCAACCAGTCCAGCTACGAAATCGCCGCTGCCGCTGCCGAAGTGGAAGAAGTCCAGCCAGCCGCTGCGACCCGCACCCTGGTTCGCCAGGAAGCCGCGGTCAAGACGGCTCCGGCCCGCGCCAACGCTCCGGTTCCAACCGAAGTCGTCGCTCCGGTTGCTGCACCGGTCGCCGCACCAGAGCCAAGCCTGTTCAAAGGCCTGGTGAAGTCGCTGGTCAGCCTGTTCGCCACCAAGGAAGAGCCTGCCGCTCCGGTCGTGGTTGAAAAACCGGCTGCCGAGCGCCCTGCCCGCAACGAAGAGCGCCGCAACGGTCGTCAGCAGAGCCGCAACCGTAACGGTCGCCGCGATGAAGAACGCAAGCCTCGCGAGGAACGTGCACCGCGTGAAGAACGCGCACCACGTGAACCACGCGAAGAGCGTCAGCCACGCGAAGCCCGCGAAGAAACCCCGGCCGTAGCTCGCGAAGAACGCGCACCTCGCGCGCCCCGTGAAGAACGTGCACCGCGTGCTCCGCGTGAAGACCGCAAGCCACGTGGCGAGCGTGAAGAGCGTGTACGTGAACTGCGCGAGCCTCTGGATGCCGCTCCGGCCGCCGCTGCTACCGCTGAAGAACGTCCGGCCCGTCAGCCACGGGAAGAGCGCGCTCCACGCCCACCGCGTGAAGAACGTCAACCGCGCGCCGAGCAAGCCGCTGCTGCCGTTGCCGAAGAAGAGCTGCCAACCAACGAAGAGCAACTGCAGGAAGAAGGTCAGGACGGCGCCGAAGGCGATCGCCCACGCCGCCGCTCCCGTGGCCAGCGTCGTCGCAGCAACCGTCGCGAGCGTCAGCGTGATGCCAACGGCAATGTGATCGAAGGTTCGGATGACTCCGAGTCCGGCGAAAGCAGCGAAGCGCCAAGCACTGCCGATCTGGCCGCCGGCCTGGCTGTTACCGCAGCCGTTGCCAGCACCGTGATCAGCGCTCCGGCCGAAGCACAGGCCAACGAGCAAGCCGAACGCGCCACTGCCGCCACCCTGGAGACAGCTCCGGTCGAAGCGCCAGTCGTTGAAGCGACAACACCGGTCGAAACCACCGCATCGCCGGAAGTCGAATTGGCACCCGCGCCTGAGGCACAGCCAGTAGTTGAAGCTGCCGCCGAGCCTGCCATCGTCGCCGAAGCGCCTGCCGTGATTGCAGAACCTGTGGTCGAAGCTGTAACCGAAACCGTGACCGAAACCGTTCGTGAAGTTCGCGAAGAGCAAACCGCGTTCAACTGGGTTGCCGAGCCAACTGTAGCCGAGGCACCAGCACCGGCACCAGCCGCTGAAGCCGAAGTGGCTGAGGCCATGATCTCCGAGCCAGTGGTTGCCGCTGCCGAACCTGCTCCTGCAGTTGAAGCACCGGTTGTTGCCGAAGCGCCTGCTGCAGTGGTCGAAGCCGCGCCTGTCAGCGCCCTGACGCCAAGCGGTCGTGCGCCGAACGACCCGCGTGAAGTGCGTCGTCGCAAGCGTGAAGCCGAGCGCCTGCAGAAGGAAGCCGAACTGGCTGCCGCTGCTGCTTCGGTTGAAGCGGTTGTCGCTGAAGAACCGGCGCCAGTAGCTGCTGAAGTCGTCGAGGCAGCGCCTGCCCCGGTTGCCGAGGTCGCTGCCGAGCCAGCTGAATCCGTGATCCACGAAGCCCCGCGCTCCGTGCAGGAAGCAGTAGAGCAACACGAACAGGCCCAGGAAAAAGAGCACGAGCCTAAACCGCTCGTCTGATTCCGTCGGCCACTAAAAAGCCCCGCCTGGTGAACCCAGGCGGGGCTTTTTTCATGTCTGCTGTAAAACAGGTAAACCGCGTTATCGTTCATCGCGGGCAAACACCGCTCCCACAGGTCTTGCGTCGTTCAATGATTATGCAAGCGACACAAGACCTGTGGGAGCGTGGCTTGCCCGCGAAGCGATCTATCAGACAAAGACCAGCTTTTCAGGCACATCCACATCCCACAACACACCGGGATCATCCACCGTTACTTCAACCACCCGACCCTGCGCAAACAATGCCTTGGCCCCGCGGTCACCGGATAACGCCATCAACCCCGGACCAAAGTTGCGACCAAACCCCACGGGATGTCCGAATTCGCCCTCCTGCACCGGCACACTGATGCAATCATCGACAACTTGCGCCACGACCTGCCCAATGCTGGACGGCAGGATAAACGGCATATCCCCCAGCACCATCAACCAGCCATTGAGCTGCGCACACGCCGCCACCCCTGCCGCAATGCTGTCACCCATTCCGGTCGACTCGACCAGCACGATCTCGCAGCCATAGGCCTTGGCCATACGGATGACTTGCGGGCGATCCGCGGTGGTCACCAATACACGCCTGTCCAGTTCAGCCGGCAAATTCACCAGCACCTGCTCGATCACCGAACGGACAGCGTCATCAAGCCCCGTACAGTCCGCCAGCAACTTGTCCTTTTCATCGCCTGCAACCTGCCGAAACCGGCTGCCCTGCCCCGCTGCCAGAACGATGACACCGATAGGTTCGCTCATGCGCCCTCCCGCAACGGCTTTTTCTGTTTCAGCTCCACGCCATTCTTGATCGCCACAATCTCGGCCATCAGCGACAAAGCGATTTCCGCCGGGCTATGGCTGCCAATGTGCAGGCCAATCGGACCGTGCAGCCGTTCGATGGACTGCTGCGACAAGCCTAGTTGAGCCAGATTATCCCGACGTTTCTGGCTGTTGACCCGCGAGCCCAGCGCGCCGACATAAAAAGCCCTGGAGTCGAGGGCCGTGAGCAGCGCCATGTCATCCAGACGCGGGTCGTGGGTCAAAGCGACGATGGCCGTGCGTTCGTCGGTCTGAATATTCAGCACAGCCTCGTCGGGCATGCCCGAGACAAACCGGCCGTGCTGTTCTTCCCAGCCGTAGACAAATTCGCTGCGCGGATCGCAGATCAGCACTTCGAAATCCAGAAGCCGCGCCATCTCGGCGACATAACGGGACAGCTGCCCCGCACCGATCAGCAACAAGCGCCAGCGCGGGCCATAGATCGCACGCAGGGTCTGCCCGTCAAACACCAACGCGTCCGTTTTGCTGGCTGGCTGCAGAACAACTTCCCCGCTTGCGATATCAAGCGAACGCGCCACGATTTCATGGGCCTCGCAGCGCATCAGTAACTCGGCGACCCATGCCGGGTCGCCTACGCGCTCTTCGGTCAGACGCAATGTGCCACCGCATGGCAAACCAAAACGCGCTGCCTCCTCGCGGGTCACGCCGTAGGTGATCAGTTGCACCGGAGGCCCATCGGCCGGAATTCGGCCGTCGTGCAACCGCGCAATCAGGTCATCCTCTACGCAGCCACCGGACACCGAACCAATCACCACGCCATCCTCACGCAACGCCAGCATGGCGCCAGGCGCCCGGGGGGCAGTACCCCAGGTCTGGACCACGCTGTACAACACCACCCGCTGACCGGCGCGACGCCACTCCAGCACGCTGCGCAGGACGTTCAGATCGACGCTGTCCATCAGGCTCCCGCCTTGTTCCAGCCCTGTAGCTGGTAACGAACCGGCAGGTCGCGGATACGTTTACCCGTGGCGGCGAAGATCGCGTTGCACAGTGCGGGGGCAATCGGCGGCACACCCGGCTCGCCGACACCGCCCAACGGCACGGTGCCCGGCGGTGTGACCAGATGCACGGCGACTTCCTTCGGCGCCAGCGACATGCGCGCCACTTCGTACATGTGGAAGTTGTCCTGCTGGACCTTGCCGTCCTTGAAACTGATCTCACCCAACACCGCGTTGCCCAGGCCCATGACACAGGCACCTTCGAATTGCGCGCGAATCCGCTCGGGGTTGATCTGCGGCCCGCAGTCCACGGCGATATCAGCCTTGTGCACGATCAACGTGCCATCGTCTTTGACTTCGACCTCGATTACCGCCGCCACGTAGGTCACGAAGCTGTAATGCACCGCCAGACCCAGGCCCCGGCCCTTCGGCACCTCGCGCCCCCAACCGGCGGCTTTGGCGGCGGTTTCCAGCACCGTACGCAACCGCGCAGTGTCGATCGGATAACGCTCGGGCGATTCGCCGTAGTTCCACTCTTCACTCAAGGTACGTGGATCGATCTGCCGATCAGGGCCGAGCAGCTTGATCTGGTACTTGAGCGGATCTTCCTTGGCCTTGTGCGCCAATTCGTCGATAAAGCTCTGAATGGCAAAGCCATGAGGAATGTTCGACACCGAGCGGTACCAGCCCACGCGGGTGTGGACGGTCGCCTCGGGGTTTTCCAGGCGGATGTTGGGAATCGCATAAGCCATGTTGGTGAAACCCATGCCCAACTCGAAAGCCGCCTCGTGATTCATGCCCGGTGCGAACAACGCAGTGATGCTCGGCGCCACCGTACGGTGCAACCAGCCGGACGGCAGGCCATCCTTGTTAAGGCTGGCCTTGAGGTGTTCGACCGACACCGTGTGGAAGTAGGAGCAATGGATGTCGTCTTCACGGGTCCATTGCACCCGCACCGCCTTGCCAGGGAATTCCTTGGCCAGGATGGCCGCTTCGATGATGAAGTCAGGCTTGGACTTGCGACCAAAACCACCGCCAAGCAAGGTGACATTGAAGGTGACCTTGTCGAATGGCACGCCCAGGCGTTCTCCAATCCGTTCGCGGGTGACTTGCGGCGCCTGGCTCGGCCCCCAGGCTTCGCACACGCCATCTTTGTAACGGGCGATGGCGACCATTGGCTCCATCGGCGACTGTGACAAATGCGGCAGGTAGTAGGATGCTTCCAGCGTACTGTCGGCGCTTTTCATGGCTTCGTCGATGTTGCCGGTGTTGCGCACCACTTTGCCGGGTTTCAGGGACGCGGCTTCCAGCGCCTTGCGGTAAGCAATGGAGTCGTAGCTGGCGTTGGGACCGTCATCCCATTCGATTTTCAATGCCTCGCGGCCCTTGATCGCCGCCCAGGTATTGTTCGCCACCACAGCGACGCCGCCCAGCGGTTGAAACTCCGATGGCAGCGGTCGGCTCTCGATCTGCACGACCTTGACCACGCCAGGGACCTTCATTGCCGCCGCGGCATCGAAACTCTTGACCTTGCCGCCATACACCGCCGGCCGGGCAATCGTGGCGAACAGCATGCCGTCGAAATGCACGTCGGCGCCATACACGGCGCGACCGTTGACGATGTCGTCACCGTCGATGGCCTTGGTACCTTCCTTGCCAATGTAGCGGAATTCCGATGGCTCCTTGAGCCTCAGGCTGTCACGCGCCGGTACGGCCAAGGCACTGGCAGCAGCGGCCAGGGCGCCATACTCCAGCTCGCGTCCGGAAGGTTTGTGGATGACTTTATGCAGTTGCGCATGGCATTCGCCCACTGGCACTTTCCAGTGGTCGGCAGCGGCCTGTTCCAGCATGGTCCGCGCGGCGGCACCACAACGGCGCATCGGCTCGAACCAGTGGCGCATACTGCGCGAACCGTCGGTGTCCTGGTTGCCGAAGCGTATCTCGTCGCCCGGCGCCTGCTTCACTTTGACCCGCGCCCAGTCGGCTTCCAGTTCATCGGCCACGACCATGGTCAGACTGGTACGAACGCCCTGGCCCATTTCCGAGCGGTTGCAAACCACAGTCACCGTGCCATCAGTGGCGATGCTGACGTAAACCTTGGGATCATCGATCCAGCCATTGGGCATGCCGTCGGCGCCGAATTTCTTCTCTTTTTCTTCGGCAAAAACGTCTTGCCAGCCCCAGCTCGCAGCGACCACCAAGGCACCAGTAGCACCCACACCCTTGAGGAAACCACGGCGGCTGAGGTTGCTCAGGGCAAAATCATTCGGTAACCGGCTCATGCCTTGGCCTCCTTCAGGTGAGTAGATGCCTGGCGGATGGCGGTCTTGATACGGTTGTAAGTGCCGCACCGGCAGATGTTGCCGACCATCGCCTCTTCGATCTGTTCATCACTCGGGTTCGGATTCGTCTTGAGCAGCGCGGTGGCGGACATGATTTGCCCACCCTGGCAGTAACCGCACTGGGCCACGGCGGTATCAAGCCAGGCTTGCTGCACGACTTTGCCCACCGGGTCGGCGTGCAGATTATCGATGGTGGTGATGTTCTGCCCGACAACCGAACCGATCGGCGTGATGCAGCTACGCGCCGGAGCGCCTTCGATATGAATGGTACAGGCACCGCACAGGCCCATGCCGCAGCCGAACTTGGTGCCGTTGTAACCGGCCACGTCACGGATTGCCCAGAGCAGCGGCATGTCCTCGGTGACGTCGAGTTGATGGTCTTGACCATTGAGCTTCAGGGTAATCATGGGCACGCCCGCATAGTATTGGGTTATGGGGTCGAGCAATCTGCCGCCGGAAATCGGCGGTTGGCATCACGCAGATCGACTCAGGCTAAAGGGGCTCTCTTATGCCGACGGGGACGTCTGCACCGGGCCTTTGGTGGAACAAATGCATTGCATCGTTAGCTCGCTAAGTTAACGCAGCATTAACAAAAAAGCCCTGCACTTTTCATCAGTGCAGGGCTTTGGATTCAGCCTTGAAAGCTTAGCTTCAATACCGGTTCGGCTCCATTTCCAGCTCGACATGGAAACGTTCAGAAATGTCTTTCTGGATACGCTGCGCCAGGTCGAGTAATTGCAACCCCGTCGCGCTGCCGTAATTGACCAGCACCAGCGCCTGCAATTTGTGCACACCCGCATCGGCTTCGCGGAAACCTTTCCAGCCTGCCCGCTCGATCAGCCAGCCGGCGGCCAGCTTCATCTGCCCGTCCGGTTGCGCGTAAGCCACCAGATCCGGGTATTCGCCTTTGAGCCGGGCTACCAGCGCCGCCGACACCAAGGGGTTCTTGAAGAAACTGCCGGCGTTGCCGAGCACCGCAGGGTCCGGGAGCTTTTCGTTGCGAATGCTGCAAATGGCCTGGCTGACATCGGTGGGGGTCGGGTGTTCGATACCTTGGTCGGTCAGGCGTTGACGCACCGGGCCGTATTCCAGATGCAGGTGTGCGGTGCGATCAAGGGCGAAACGCACGCGCAGGATCAACCAGCGCCCCGGCTCCTGTTTGAACAGGCTGTCACGGTAGGCGAAGTTGCATTCTTCCAGGGTGAAGTCACGCAACTCACCGCTCTGGCGATCGAGGGCGGTCAGGCCGGCGAAAACGTCCTTGATCTCTACCCCATAGGCGCCAATGTTCTGCATCGGGGCTGCACCTACGGTGCCGGGAATCAGGCTGAGGTTTTCCAGTCCCGACAGTCCATGCACCAGCGTGTGTTGCACAAACGGGTGCCAGGGTTCGCCCGCCTCGGCTTCAATCACCACTTTGCTGCCGTCGTCGCTCAGTACGCGAATCCCGCGTGTGGCCATGCGCAGCACAAGCGACGGGATATCGGCCGTCAGCAGCAAATTGCTGCCACCGCCAATCACCAGCAGCGGCACCTCATGCGCCTGTGCGTAGGCCAGGGCTTCCCGCACGTCGGCGTCGCTATGGGCCTCGGCAAACAGGCGGGCCTGAACGTCCACGCCAAAACTGTTGTACGGTTTGAGCGAAACCTGCGATTGCACCTGCAAACTCATAACCGTCCCTTCAGTTCGATCACCAGCCGATCGCTGGCACGCTCGATCAAGTCCAGCACCTGCTCGAAACCCTGGTCACCGTCGTAATACGGGTCAGGGACTTCATCGACTTCAGATTCATAGCGGCGCAGGAACAGGTCCAGCTCGGCCTTGCCCTTGGCCGGCTGCAAGGCTTTCAGGTTGCGCAGGTTGCTGTTGTCCATCGCCAGGATCAGGTCGTACGCAGCGAAATCGGCGCGAGTGACTTGCTGGGCGCGCTGGGCCGACAAGTCATAGCCACGCAGCTTGGCCGCGGCCTGGCTGCGCCTGTCCGGCGCCTTGCCGACGTGCCAGTCACCGGTGCCGGCGGAGGCGACTTCGACTTGATCGGCCAGCCCCGCCTCATGCAGTTTGTGGCGCAACACACCTTCGGCGGTGGGTGAGCGGCAGATGTTGCCCAGGCAGACAAACAGAACCCGCATCAGGCCTCCAGCAGGCGACGAACGCGCTCAAGGTCTTCAACGGTGTCGACACCGGCCGGCGGCGCGATGAGTGCGTCGGCGACGTGAATCCGTACGCCATGCCAGAGTGCCCGCAATTGTTCCAGGCATTCGGTGTTTTCCAGCCAGCACGGTCCCCAGCTGACGAAGTCATGCAGGAAACCGGCGCGATAGGCATAGATGCCGATGTGGCGACGGTAAGGCACGCCCTGCGGCAACTGTTCACGGCTCTGGGCAAAGGCATCCCGCGCCCATGGCAACGTGGCGCGGCTGAAGGTCAGTGCCAGGCCATTGATGTCGCTGACGACCTTGACCACATTGGGATTGAACAGGGTTTCAACGTCTTCGATCGGCTCGCCCAGGGTGGCCATGCGCGCTTCAGTGTGGGCCGCCAGGTTGGCGGCGACCTGATCGATCACGCTCGGCGGGATCAACGGTTCGTCACCCTGGACATTAACCACGATGGCGTCTGGCGCCAGGCCCAGTTTCGTCGCGACTTCCGCCAGGCGATCGGTGCCGGAATTGTGATCCTCGCGGGTCATCACCACTTCGGCTCCAAACTCGATGCAGGCCGCGCGGATGCGTGCATCGTCAGTCGCAACCACCACGCGCTGGGCGCTGCTTTTGCTCGCCTGTTCCCAGACGTGCTGGATCATCGGTTTGCCGGCGATCAACAGCAGCGGCTTGCCCGGCAAGCGGGTGGAGGCGTAACGCGACGGAATGACAACGGTAAAGGCTGTGGTCATTTATCCAGACGCTCGTCGGTGGTCAAGGTGCGGGCTTCGGATTCGAGCATCACCGGGATACCGTCGCGAATCGGGTACGCGAGACCTGCGCCCTTGCTGATCAGTTCGGTCTTGTCGGCGCTGAGCTTGAGCGGGCCTTTGCAGACCGGGCAAGCGAGGATGTCGAGCAATTTGGTGTCCATGAACATTCCCTGGATAAATACGGTTTTAAGGCAACAGACGAGCCGGCAACAGGCGCATCAACTGTGTATCGAACCAGGCCACGAAAGCCGGCGACGGCACAGCATCGACCGCCAGGTACCACCAGTCGGCGGCGGCGAAGGCACGGCACTTCACCGCGTCCTTTTCGGTCATCACCAACGGCAATGACGGGGTGAAATTCAAGGCCTGCACGCTGTATTCGGCGTGGTCGGCGAATGCATGCGGGACTGGCTGCCAGTGTAGCGTTTCGAGGGTCTTGAAGAAACGCTGCGGGTTGCCAATCCCCGCCACGGCGTGCAGCGCCTGGCCTGGGGCAAAGTGGTCGAGAGCACGCCGTTCGCCGCTGCGCAGATTGATCAGTGAGGTCGGTTGTAACTGGAAGGCAAAGCCACTCTCGCGGTCATGTGCAGCACCGTTGTAGAGCACCGCGTCGACGCTTTGCAGACGTTCGGCCGGTTCGCGCAATGGCCCGGCCGGCAAGCAACGCTGGTTGCCCAGACCACGGGCGGCGTCGATCAACACCAGCTCCAGATCCCGAGCCAGGCGGTAATGCTGCATGCCGTCATCAGAGAGGATGAGGTCCAGCGGCTCGCTGGCCAGCAAGGCTTTGACGGCGCGGCTGCGGTCCGGGTCGATCATCAAGGGCACGCCCGTGCGCTGAACGATCAACAGCGGTTCGTCGCCGGACATTCCTGCGCTTTGATCTGCCTCGACCCGCCACGGCAAGTGCGGGGGTTTGGCGCCGTAACCGCGACTGACCACGCCGACCCGCAAGCCGCTGCGCTGGCAATGCTGGATCATCCACAAAATCAGCGGCGTCTTGCCGGTGCCGCCGACAGTGATGTTGCCGACAACGATCAACGGCACAGGCGGCTGATAGATTTCGCCCTCACCCGCCAGGAAACGCTTGCGCTTGTTGTTGACCACGCGCCGGTAGAGCCACTCCAGTGGCTGTAACAACTTCAAGGCCGGATGACCTCGATACCAGGCGGTGAGCAGACGATCGGACATGGCCATCAGGGCGCGGACGGCGCCGCCTCGACTGTGGTCATGCGCAAGTGGTTGAAGCCAAGCTTGCCGGCGGCATCCATGGCAATGATCACAGACTGATGCTGGGATTTGCCATCGGCGCTGATGGACAGCGGCCGATTGGTATCGCCGTTGGATTCTTTCTGCAGGGCTTCCATCAAGCTGGCCAGATCGCTTTTCGGCAAGATCTGGTTGTTCACCGAGAACACACCGTCGGCACTGATGGCGATGTCCAGTTGTTTGGTCTGGTCTTCAGCCGGCGATCCGCTGACCGCTTCCGGCAAATCAACGCGCAACTGGGTTTCACGGGTAAATGTCGTGGTCACCACGAAAAACAGCAGCAGGATAAACACCACGTCGATCAGCGACGCGAGGTTGATGTCCACGTTCTCCCGTTGCTTGCGGCGGAATTTCACGCTTTGCCCCCAGCGAGATCCACATCTCGGTCGCCCTGAACGACTTCGACCAACTTGATCGCTTCCTGCTCCATGCCCACGACCAGTTCATCGATCCGGCGTTGCAGGAAACGGTGGAAGAACACCGAAGGGATACCGACCATCAGGCCCGCGGCCGTGGTGATCAGCGCCTTGGAGATACCCCCGGCCAGTACGGAGGCATTGGTGGTCATGCCCGTGCCCATGAACGCGCTGAAAATGTCGATCATGCCCAGCACCGTACCCAGCAAGCCCAGCAGCGGCGCCATGGCGGCAATGGTGCCCAGGGCATTGATGTAGCGTTCCAGTTCGTGGATGACCCGTGCGGCAGCCTCTTCGATGCACTCCTTCATGATCTCGCGACCATGCCTGGAGTTGGCCAGGCCCGCCGCCAGGATCTCGCCCAGCGGTGAGTTGGCGCGCAATTCCTTGAGCTTCTCTTTATTGAGTTGCTTGTCCTTGATCCAGACCCAGACCTGCCCAAGCAAGTGCTCGGGGGTCACGCGGCTGGCACGCAGGGTCCAGAGACGCTCGGCAACGATCGCCATGGCCGCGATGGAACTCAGGATGATCGGCAGCATCATCCAGCCGCCGGATTTGACCAATTCCCACACAGTGTCAGTCCCCTCGAAAAAGTGCGCCACTCTAACATAGGGGCTGGACGCACCGAAGACCGTGATGTCGCATCCGGTCGGGCTTTCACGATCCGCGGTCACTGCGCAGAGCGCCAGAAACGCGGTTCCTGGCGCATCGACCACGGCGGTTTGAAGTGCCCCAGTGCCAGACGGATGGCACCCTGCTCGGCGCTGTCATGGATCGTCATGTCGCGGGCTCGATAGCGCGCAATGACGGTGGGGTGGGGATGACCGAAGGAGTTTCCCTGGCCGCGGGAGATCAGTGCCGCCTTGGGTTGCAACACGGCGAGCAGGGCCATCGATGACGAACTGCGACTGCCGTGGTGCGGTGACTGCAACCAATCGGTGGTCACGGCCAGCGGACTGTCGAGCAGGACGCGTTCGGCCGCAGCGTCGATATCACCGGTCAGCAGCAATCGCTCGCCATTGGCTTCGATCTGCAGCACGCAGGATTTTGGATTGCTTTCCCGGGCATCCGCCCATCGCCAGAGTTCAAAATTCACACCGTCCCAGGTCCATTGCCGACCGCTCTCGCATTCCCCGGCTTGCAGTTCCGCCGGCAACGCCTCGGGTTCGCCACTGATCACCTGCTTCACCGGCAGTCCCTTGGCGACCGCACGCGCGCCACCGGCATGGTCGGCGTGGGCGTGGCTGATCAGCATCAGGTCGAGACCGTCCACGCCCAATTTGCGCAGCGTCGGCAGAACGACGCGCTCGCCCAGGTCGTTATCACCCAAACGCGGCCCGGCGTCATAGAGCAGCGCGTGATGGCGGGTACGCACCAGGATGGACAACCCCTGCCCCACATCCAGCTGCCAGATTTCGGCCATGCCTTCAGGCAGATTGGATCGGGGCGGAAAAACCAGCAATAGCAGCAAAGGCCAGCCCAACGGCCGCAGCGGAACGCCTCGCGGCAGCAAGAGCAGGAACGCACCGAGTGCCCCCATGGTCCATGCCCACCAGGGAACCGCCACGGGTATCCACGCGGGAACCTGCCCGGCCATCAACGCCAGGCCCTTGAATAGCCAGTCGATCAGTCCTCCAGCCAGCCACAGCATGCCCTCCCCCACATGAGGCACGGGTAGCAGCAGGGTTCCGAGCAAGGCAGGCGGTAGCACCAGCACGCTGATCCAGGGGACGGCCAGCAGATTGACGAGCGGCCCGCTGAGGCTGATCGGCAACCCCAACACCAGCAATAACGGCGCCAGGCCAATGGCGATCAGCCATTGGGCACGGGTCCAGGTTTGCCACCATCGCCAGGGACCAAGGCGACCGCCGAAGGTGAAAATCAGTACCGCCACCGCCCCGAACGACAACCAGAACCCCGGTTGCAGACTGGCCAGCGGGTCCAGTGATAGAACACCATTGAGCGCCAGCAATAGCGGCCACCAGGCGCCGAGATGACGAAATCGCAGGCGCCATAACAGCACCAGGCCGACCATCAGGCAGGCACGGCGCACCGGCACCTCGAAACCGGCCAACAACCCGTAACCGAGGGCGGCCGCGAATGCCAGGCCGCAAGCCCAGGGCAGCCACGGCAGACGGTTTGGCCACAGCCCATAGCGGGCAAGCCCGGCGATCAGCATATAGACCAGGCCCGCCAGCAACCCGATGTGTTGCCCGGAAATCACCAACAGATGCACGGTGCCGGTGTCCTGCAACACCTGCCAGTCTTCGCGACTGAGCCCGGTACCATCCCCCAGTACCAGCGCCGCCAGCGCGCCCGTTCGCCCTTGAGCATCTACTGCCTGTAATTTCTGACGAATGCCATCACGCCAGGCCCCTCGCGCCTCGGTGAGTCGCTCACCGTCCTTGACCGTCCCGGTCGCGCCGATACCACGCGCCAGCAACCAGGCCTCGTAATCGAAAGCATGGGGATTGAGCAGCCCGGCGGGACGCTTCAACTTGACCGCCAACCGCCAGCGTTCGCCGCTGTTGACCGGCGGTCCGTCATACCAGGCCAGGCGCATGAGCTGCGGCACTTTTGCGCGCCGTGACCGGGCGTCGGCCAGTTCGAAACGCACGACGCCCTCGCCGTGCTGGGGCAGTCCCGCTACCCGCCCTTCGATCCAACGTGTTTCGCCATCAAGCTTCGGTGCCAGCCGATCATCCAGCGCCCATTGCGCCTGCGCACAGGCCCAACTCAAACCGAACAGGAAAAACGCCACGGGGTACGTCCTGAACGGCAAAAACATCAAACCCACCACCGGCATCAACAACCACAACCCGACCGGCGGCAACGCCGGTAAAAAACGCAGGGCCAGCAAACCCAGCGCCAACGCCACCATCCCTGTGCGCATACGCCCGTCCTAGAGAGTTCCGTCTCTAGTCATAGCGGTTCGACTGCACGGCCGTCGTTATCAATTGTCACAAAGTCTGAATGGGCGGTTCATAGAATCCAGACATACTTGCCGCCTTAATCGACCGAGAAGCCCTATGCCCCGGCGCTTATTCAAACGTTACATGCCAGATCCGACCAGCATCAGGGAACACAAATCCTTACGCTTTCTCGGCACGCTGCTGCATGACCCGAACCTCTGGCACCTCAACCGCCATTCCGTCGCCCGAGCGATGGCCGTCGGTCTGTTCGCGGCGTTCCTGCCGATTCCGCTGCAGATGCTGCTCGCCGCCATCCTCGCCATCGTCGTGCGCGGCAACATGCCGATTGCCGTCAGCCTGGTCTGGCTGACCAATCCGATCACCATGCCCGCCGTTTTCTTTTGCACCTATCAGACCGGCGCCTGGCTGATGGACGTTCCCACCCGCCATCTGCCAGACGAATTGACCTGGGAATGGATCAGCGGCGAACTCTCGACCTTGTGGCAGCCGTTCCTGCTGGGCTCGGTGGTGACAGGACTGGTGCTCGGTGCGTTGGCCTATTGTCTGGTGATGATGTATTGGCGCTGGTGGGTCGCGCGTCAGTGGAGACGGCGCCGGCAGAGTCGGATGTGAGAATGCAAAACGGCCTCCGATTGGGAGGCCGTTTTTTTGTGGCATCTGGAATGACGCCTTCGCGAGCAGGCTCGCTCCCGCAAGAGCACATGGATACCTGCAGGAGCGAGGCTTGCCCGCGAAGAAGGCAACGCCGTATTGCTTAGGTACGCATCCCCCGCCCACTCACCAACAACCGTGCACAACCAAAATACAGAATCACCGTCGCCACCAACATGAACGCAATCGCCACGCTGATCCGGATATCGGAAACACCGAGGATCCCGTAACGAAACGCATTGACCATGTGCAACACAGGGTTGGCCAGGGACACGGTCTGCCAGAACGGCGGCAGCAGCGAGATCGAATAAAACACCCCGCCCAAATACGTCAAAGGCGTGAGCACGAATGTCGGAATGATCGAGATGTCATCGAAGTTGCGCGCAAACACCGCGTTGATGAAACCCAGCAGCGAGAAGATCGTCGCCGTCAGCACCACCACCAGAATGGTCACGCCCAGGTGATGAACCTGCAAGTCGGTGAAGAACAGCGACAGCAACGTCACGATGATCCCGACCATCAATCCACGCAGCACGCCACCGAGGGTGTAGCCGACCAGAATGGTGTGCGGAGAAACCGGCGACACCATCAATTCTTCAATGGACCGCTGGAACTTGCTGCCGAAGAAACTCGACACCACGTTGCCGTAGGAGTTGGTGATCACCGACATCATGATCAGCCCCGGCACGATGTACTCCATGTAGGTGAAGCCACCCATGTCGCCAATCTGCCGACCGATCAGGTTACCGAAGATCACGAAGTACAGAACCATGGTGATGGCCGGCGGCAGCAGAGTCTGCGGCCAGATCCGGGTAAAGCGCCGGACTTCACGGTAAACGATGGTGTTGAGGGCAACGAGGTTGGGGCGCAGCTCGGAACTCATACCGCCACCTTCGACAGATTTTTCTCCACCAGGGACACGAACAACTCCTCCAGGCGATTGGTTTTGTTACGCAGGCTCAGCACCTCGATGTTCTGCTGGGCAAGCTGGGTGAACAGCGCGGTGATGCCCATGCTTTTGTCGACCTGCACTTCCAGGGTGTGACCATCGAGCAACCGTGATGGATAGCCGATCAGTTGCGGCGGCGCGCTCAGACTGCTCTTCAAATCCAGCAGGAAGGTTTCGACATGCAGCTGGCCGAGCAACTGCTTCATGCTGGTGTTTTCGACGATGGTGCCGTGATCGATGATGCCGATGTTGCGGCACAGCTGTTCAGCCTCTTCCAGGTAGTGCGTGGTGAGGATGATGGTGATGCCTTTTTTGTTCAGCTCGGTGAGGAAGCTCCACATCGAGCGACGCAGTTCGATGTCCACCCCGGCGGTCGGTTCGTCGAGGATCAGCAGGCGCGGTTCGTGAACCAGCGCGCGGGCGATCATCAATCGACGCTTCATGCCGCCGGACAGCGAACGCGACGGAACATCGCGCTTGTCCCAAAGGCCGAGTTGCGTCAGGTATTGCTCGGCGCGTTCCTTGGCGACTTTCGATGGAATGCCGTAGTAACCGGCCTGGGTCACGACGATGTCGAAGGTTTTTTCAAACTGATTGAAGTTGAATTCCTGGGGCACCACGCCGATGGATCGCTTGAGCGCCGCCGGGTTCTTGTCCAGGTCGTGACCGAAGATATTCACCGTGCCGCTGGTCTTGTTCACCAGGGTCGAGAGAATGCCGATGGTCGTGGATTTGCCGGCGCCGTTCGGGCCGAGCAAGGCGAAGAAGTCACCTTCGGCGACATCCAGATCGATACCACTCAAGGCCTGGAAACCGTTGCCGTAGGTTTTGGTTAGCTGCCGGATGGACAGAGCGGAACTCATATCGGATTTACGCACCAAGAAGGAAAGAAAGGAATAAATAGGGGCGAGCGGCGATCAACACAACCACAGCGCATTGGCACAATGGTGCTTGTCGCCGCCACACAAGTACAGTCAAGTGTGTCGATAGTGAGTATTAAGTCAACGCGGTCATGACCGCCTTGCGATACGCCGGACGCTGTTTCAACCGAGCGTACCAGGCCTCCAGATGGGGTTGCGGCGCGCGCTCGATCGGCATCTCGAACCAGGCATAAATAAAACTGCCCAGGGGAATGTCGCCCATGCCGATCTGTTCACCGGACAGGTAGGGACTGGCCGCCAATGCCTGATCGGCCATTGTCAGCAGCGCGTCGCACTCCTTGATCGCAGCCTTGATGGCGGTCCAGTCCTGTTGATCTGCCGGGGTGCGCAGGACACCCCAGAATACGGTGCGGAAGGGACCTGCAAAACTGGAGGTGGTCCAGTCCATCCACTTGTCAGCGGTGGCTCGTGCTTGCAGATCCGACGGGTACCACGGGGTATTCGCGGCATGCCTGGCCAACAGGTATCGAACGATGGCGTTGGACTCCCACAACACGAAACCATCGTCTTCGATCACCGGAACACGGCCATTGGGGTTCATGGCACGGTACTCAGGCGTATCGACGACACCAAAAGCGCCGCCCGCATCGATGGCTTCATAGGCCAGGCCTAGTTCCTCGGCGGCCCACAAAGGCTTTCTGACATTCGATGAATTTTTCCGACCCCAGATCTTCAGCATGACCGCCTCTCGATTGATGAATGCGCAGGCAGCATACGCCGGATCAGGCGCGACTCAAATCGCTCTGGATGTCCCCCAGCAGAGGTTGCAGTTGTTCGCCGAACAAGTGTGGATAGCACTTGCGCAGATGCTCGAAGAAGAACGCTTCGGGCACGTCCGTGAACTGGCCGTGATCGATCAGGTACTCCATCAGTTTCTCGCCATCGCGATTGAAAGGATGGAAAACGCTATCGTTGATTGCGTCGAACTCCAGCGGCGCGACATTGAATAAATCGCACAAGCCTTGATTGAACGCTGGCGTGGCCTTGACCCAGCGACCGTTCAGAAACAACTCGGTGTAGCCGTGCATGGCGAACACGTCGCTCTTGAGCAATTCGAGCAGACGCGGCGTCGACAAATGATTGCGCACGTCCGCCAGGCCGATCCGCGCAGGTATCGCGCAATGTCGCGCACAGCCCGCCAGCAGTGTGGCTTTGGGCACGCAATAACTCTCCCCGGTCGCCAGCGCGTAACTGCCTCGCAGGGTCTGCGGATCGAGGCTGAAAGTGTACGGGTTATAGCGCACCGCCTCACGCACTGCGTAGTAGAGATGTATCGCCTGCTCGATCGGGTCGCGACGGGGGCCACGATGTTTTTCGGCGAACTCCACCACCGAGGGGTGGTCACTATCGATGAAGCGGCCGGGGCTTAGATACTCGTGCATGCGGGCAATCTCCTGGAGAAGCCCCGAGTCTAGCGAGAGGTTCAGCACAGAGATAACGACGTTTCGGCCAAATATGGACGCTTTGTCGCCCGCTCGATGAACGATTTTTCACGGTCTGCCGCGCATCAGGCCTACAAAATCATCCATGGTTTCCCACGTTTTCAATCACCTTGCTCTGACCACCCTGTTTCGCGGATGCCGTCTAAGCTCTGTGGGTTGGTTCGCCCTGGTTTCACGGAGGATTAAATATGCTGCTGTTGTGGATACTGGTTCTGGTTGTCGGGATAGCTTATTTAGCCCACCGTCGTATCGCACCACTGCCTGCCCTGGGCATCGTGGCTGTCTACCTGCTGGCAATGGGGGCCTTCAGTCACGCACCGGGTTGGCTGCTGCTGATTTTCTGGGTATTGATCGCCGCCGTGGCCGCACCGCTGCTACTGCCTGATCTGCGCCGCAAATTCTTCAGCGCGCCGATGTTCAACTGGTTCCAGAAAACCCTGCCGCCCATGTCACAAACCGAACGCGACGCCATTGAAGCCGGCACTGTGTGGTGGGACGGCGAACTGTTCAGCGGGCGCCCGGACTGGAACAAACTGCTGTCCTACCCGAAAGCGCAATTGAACGAAGAGGAACAGGCCTTCATTGATGGCCCGACCGAAGCGCTCTGCGCCATGGTCAGCGACTGGCAGCTCGGTCAAACCATGGACCTGCCGGCCGATGCCTGGACCTTCATCAAGGACAACGGCTTCTTCGCCCTGATCATTCCCAAGGAGTTTGGCGGTAAGGGTTTCTCGGCCTATGCCCACTCGCAAGTGGCCATGAAACTGGCGAGTCACAGTGGCGATCTCGCCTCCACCGTGATGGTCCCCAACTCCCTCGGTCCCGCCGAACTGTTACTGCATTACGGCACCGATGAACAACGCAATCACTACCTGCCACGCCTGGCGCGCGGCGACGATATTCCCTGCTTCGCACTGACCGGTCCGCTGGCCGGATCCGACGCCGGCGGCATGCCCGACACCGGGGTGATCTGCAAAGGTGAATGGGAAGGCAAGGAAACCCTCGGACTGCGCCTGAACTGGGAAAAACGCTACATCACTCTCGGCCCGGTAGCCACCCTCCTCGGCCTGGCGTTCAAGGCCTACGACCCGGACCACCTGCTGGGCGAGAAAGAAGACCTGGGCATCAGCCTGGCACTGGTTCCAACCGATATTGCCGGTGTGGAAATCGGACGCCGACACTTGCCACTGGGGGCGGCATTCATGAACGGCCCGAACGCCGGCAAGGACGTTTTCGTACCGCTTGAGTTTCTGATCGGCGGACAGGAAATGCTTGGCAAAGGCTGGATGATGCTGATGAATTGCCTCTCGGTGGGACGGTCGATCTCGCTGCCGGCGGTGGGCACCGGCATGGCCAAGTTCACCAGCCTGGTGACCGGCCAGTACGCGCAGATTCGCGAGCAGTTCAATGTGCCGATTGCGGCGTTCGAAGGCATTCAGGAAGCCATGGCCCGCATCGGCGGCAACGCCTGGATGATGGACGCCGCGCGTATGCTGACGGCCAACGCGGTGGATCTCGGCGAGAAACCGTCGGTGCTGTCGGCGATCCTCAAGTATCACCTCACCGAACGCGGCCGCGAGTGCATCAGTCAGGCGATGGATGTGCACGGCGGCAAGGCGATCATCGAAGGACCGAACAATTACCTCGCTCGCAAATGGAACGGCGCGCCGATCTTCATCACCGTGGAAGGTGCGAACATTCTCTCGCGCAACCTGATGATCTTCGGTCAGGGCGCGATTCGCTGCCATCCCTTCGTACTCAAGGAAATGGCGCTGGCCACCCGTGAGGACAAGGATCAGGCACTGATCGAGTTCGACGGCCTGTTGCTCAAGCACATCGGTTTTGCCGTGGGCAACGCGGCCAGCACCCTGGTACTGAACCTCGGTTTCGGTCATCTGGAGCATGTGCCGGGTGACAAGCTCAGCCAAGGTTATTTCCGCGCCCTCAACCGCCAGGCAGCGGCGTTCGCATTGCTCGCCGACCTCAGCATGATGTTGCTGGGTGGCGAACTGAAACGTCGCGAACGGCTATCGGCACGACTCGGCGATGTACTGAGCAACCTGTACCTGGCCAGCGCCGCACTCAAACGCTACAACGACCTCGACGCGCCGGCGTACATGGAGCCGCTGTTTACCTGGGCCATGGAGGAAAGCCTCGGACAGGCCGAACGGGCCATGGATGAACTGCTGAACAATTTCCCGAACAAGGTGCTGGCGTGCCTGTTGCGGGTGATCGTGTTCCCGTTCAGTCGCCGCCACAAAGGGCCATCGGACAAGCTCGGTGCCGCGGTCGCAGCGGTGATCGGCCGCACCAAGGGCGATCCAGCCCTCGAAGAAGTGCTACTGGGTTGCTATCGTCCACAATCGAACGAAGATCCGGTCGGCGCCCTGCAACACGCCTGCAACCTGTTGAACGCTGCGCAGCCTCTGCAAAAGAAACTGCATGTGGCGCTCAAGAGCGGTCAGGTCAAACCGGTTGCCGGCGAGCACGTCATCGATGCCGCACTGGAAGCCGGCGTGCTGCAACCGGTGGAAGCGCACACCCTGCGTGAGGCCGAAGCGGCTCGGCGCAAGGTGATCGATGTCGATGATTTCAGTAAAGAGGAAATAGCGCTGACCGACGATAAGGTCCGCTGATCCAGCGAACGCCGTACAGCATGTAAAAAAGGGCGCGGGAGCTTTATACTCCCGCGCCCGTTTTGCTCTTGAGGACTTATCTCGTGTCCAACATCGTTGCCGATCATCTCGTTTTGCTCGACCACCTGCGCAGCATCCTGGTCGCCGTGGGTGAGGCCGAGCAGGTTCCCGACGAAAGCCATGCCTTGTTCCTGGAGCGTTTTGACGAACTGCTTGCCCTGCTGCCGGTCGACCCGATCGAAAGCCAATACCTGGGCCAGGACATCCTGTGCCAGGTCATCACCCGCTACCCGCAAATCGCCCACCTGGTCCCCCGCGACCTGCTGTGGTACTTCGCCGGCGACTGCCTGCATTACATGCCCGATGATGAAATCGACCTGTACCAGGCACTGGAGGAACGTCGCTTCGAAGCTGAGCAGAATGACGAACCCTTCGACTGGAACCAGGAAAAACAGCTGCTGGCGTTGTCGAACCAGGACAGCAAGCACTGATCCTGAATCCGAAATGCAAAAGGCCCGCATGGTTGAACATGCGGGCCTTTTTATTGCCCAGGTGATGTGGTGATTGGACGGACAGCTTCGCGAGCAGGCTCGCTCCCACAGGGGATTTGTGAACGACACAGATCAAATGTGGGAGCGAGCCTGCTCGCGAAGGGGCCGGTCAGAACAACCCATCCCTTTCGGGCAACTCATATTCCGCCCAATCACTGAGCTTGCCCGGCTTGCTCAGCGTCGGCTCTTTCTCCAGGCACGCCACCAGATAATCGATAAACACCCGCAATTTTGGCGGCAGGTAACGGGTCGGTGAATGCAGTAACCAGGCGCCGCCGTGATAGGACGCAAGGAAAGTCCAGTCCGGCAGCACCTGCACGATCCGCCCCTGCTCCAGCGCATGCCGCGCCGTGAAATATGGCAGGCTGCCAATACCGATGTGCTGCAACACTGCGCCCAAACGGACACCGGTGTGATTGGCGGCATAGCGCCCGCGCACGCCAACCGTCACGGCTTTGCTGCCTTTCTTGAATTTCCAGCGCGCATCGCTCGGGGTTTCACCCAGGTAAATGCAGCTGTGGTTGAGCAGGTCATGGGGATGGGTCGGTGTGCCATGTTCGGCCAGGTATTGCGGGGTGGCACAGAGCATATGGTCGATGGTCAGCAATTGCCGCCCCACCAGCCCGGCGGGAGGTCGATCGGTAATACGGATCGCCAGGTCGACGTTGTCATCGATCAGATCCACCTGACGGTCCTCAAGCAATAATTCCACATCCACCTTGGGATAGCGGCGCAGAAATTCCGGCATGTGCGGGTGAATCACGAACCGCCCAACGGCCTTTGGCACGCTGACACGCACCAGTCCTTCCGCCTCGTGGGTGAACTGACCGCTGATCTCCATCACCGAGCGGGCAGCGCTGACCATGTCCTGACAACGCTTGAACACTTCCTCGCCACCATCGCTCAGGCGCAACTTGCGCGTGGTTCTTTGCAGCAGACGGGTGGCGAGCGCCTTCTCCAGCCGTGAAATGCTGCGGCTGACCGCCGAGGGCGAAGAGCCCAGCTGGCGAGCCGCCTCGGAGAAACTGCCGGTCTCGACGACCTTGACGAAAATCGCCATTTCACCCAGCAGCGGCAGAGGAAGATTTATGCTCACGACGCAATAGTCCTTTGATGTTTGAACGGATTATCACGTAATTCCACGCTCCATATAATGAAAAATGGAAACATTAATACGAGCATGGAATATGACGCTTCGCCTCTTTTTCCATAGTGATGACCTCAAGGCCAATGTGGAAGTCCTGGAATGCACGCCCCACGAGAACGAATTCGCCGTGGTGTTGCGCGCAACATTGTTCCACCCCCAGGGCGGCGGACAACCCTGTGATACCGGCTGGATCGGCGAAAGCCAAGTGCTGCGCGTCGTGCAGGAACCGGATCGAATCATCCATTTCGTCGCCAGCGCGGTAGAAACCGGCATGACCCGGATCCAGGTCGATGAACAGCGTCGCCGTTTCAATACGCGTATGCACTCCGCCGGACACCTGATCGGGCACTTCATTCAGGCCATGGGCTGGATGCCGATCAAAGCCCACCACTGGCCAGGCGAAGGGCGTGTGCAATTCAAACCAGCAGACACGGCGCAGGAGGTTGAGATCCAGACCCTGCAACATGGAATTCAACAGTGGGTTGCCCACGATTTACCGCGTTTGACCTCGTTGCGCGAAGGTGCCCGGGAAATCGGTTTCGGTGAATTACCCGCCTACGGCTGCGGCGGTACCCATGTTCGTAGCCTGAAGGATTTGGGCACGGTCACGATCGAATCCCTTTCGCACAAGAAAGGGACGTTATCCGTCTACTACCACGTGGACTGAAAACTTCAGGCGATGCCGCTGCCGTCATCGCCCGACGCCGGGGAAGCCTGCATTCGCAGGCTTCGTTGACTCTCTGATAGATGGACCTAAGACATGATGCTTGACGTCGAGCGTCTCGATGAGACGTGCATAAAAAAGCTGGCCAATGAAGAAGTCCTCGCCATCCGTGTCAAAGGCTTCTTGCCTCGACCGCTGGCGATCCAGATCGGCGACAAGATCCTCGCCCCCGGCTTCGAAGGCTATATCAACGCGCCCAGCATCGGCCGCATCGGCATGGCGTTTTATGAAGCGGAAAACCAGCCGCTGCTGATCGAGGACTATTTCGAGCGCGCCACTCGCAATATCGCGGAACTGCGCAACCGTTGCGCGCCCTACTCATCTCCGGTCGACACCCTGCGCTGCATGCTCGATGAATCCTGGCCAGCGGGTGCCCATCTGGAAAACCTCTATGGCCGCAAGATGTATGTCGGGCTATCGCGAGTCGTGAAACCCGGCGTGTGTTTCCTGGCCCACCACGACATTTTTGCCAAGGACGCCCCGGACAGTTTCCAGGCCAAAAGCCTCGATGCGCAGTTTGCCTGCAACGTTTACCTGAACATGCCCACCGAGGGTGGCGCACTGCAGATGTGGGACCACGATATTTCTCCGGACCAGTTCGACGAAATGCGTGGCGACAGTTACGGCATCGATCCGTCCCTGCTTGGCACTCCGACTCTGGAGGTTCGCCCCGAACCGGGCGACTTCATCATGTTCAATTCGCGCCGCATGCACTCGGTGACGCCAGGTGTGGCCGATCCGCGCTTGAGCCTTTCTTTTTTTGTCGGCTATCGCGGTAACGCGTCACCCCTTACTTTCTGGAGTTGAAATGCAGTTTTCGAATTATCTGGGCGAGTTTCTGGCACTGGCGACGATCCATTTTCTGGCGGTAGTCGCCCCCGGCCCGGATTTCGCCGTCACGATCCGACAGAGCGTACGCTTTGGCCGCTGGGTGGGCATCTGCACCGCACTGGGCATCGGCGCCGGCATTTCCGTGCATGTGCTGTACACCCTGCTCGGCGTTGGGGCGCTGATGCACACAACGCCCTGGTTATTGACCGTGGCCAAAGTTATCGGGGGGGCCTACATTCTCTACCTCGGCGTCAGCCTGTTGCGCAGCAAACCCAAAGCCGTGCTTGAAGGCGAAAAAGATTCAGACGAACCGGTCGTGGAACAAACACTGCTGAAGGCGTTCACCACCGGTTTTCTGACCAACGCCACCAACCCGAAGGCGACGCTGTTTTTCCTGGCAATCTTCACCACCCTCATCAGCGCCACCACACCATTGGAGATTCAGGCGCTGTACGGCGTGTGGATGTGCGGTGTAAACGCATCGTGGTTTGTGATCGTTGCACTGTTCTTTTCAAGCAACAAAGTACGATTGCTGTTCCTGCGCATGGGGCACTGGTTCGAACGCACCATGGGCGTGATCCTGATTCTTTTTGCCGGACGGTTGATTTTGTCGATGTAAGAACGCCTGACATGCAAAAGGCCCGCTCAGTCATACTGGCGGGCCTTTTTTCTGTGCAATGTATAAATCGCGCACAAACAAAAACGCCGCTCAATGAGCGGCGTTTTCGTTAAATATGGAGCGGGAAACGAGACTCGAACTCGCGACCCCGACCTTGGCAAGGTCGTGCTC